>NZ_JAUTYS010000005.1:0-279597 GCF_041982285.1 Pantoea sp. ANP04
GTCGTTAGCTCAGTTGGTAGAGCAGTTGACTTTTAATCAATTGGTCGCAGGTTCGAATCCTGCACGACCCACCATCTTATCTCAGACGCCTAGTGCGCTGAACGGTTGTAAGCCCCCAGCGGGTCGTTAGCTCAGTTGGTAGAGCAGTTGACTTTTAATCAATTGGTCGCAGGTTCGAATCCTGCACGACCCACCAATTAAGAAAGAAGCGCCCTTTGGGCGCTTTTTTCGTTTCCGGGGCACGGACTTTACCGTGCAGGGTGAGAACCTGCAGCAGGTTCGACTGAATCGCCCGGCGATTCAGGCTGATGCGTCAGCATCACCCGGAGGGCGAGGCCCTGGGAAGGGCCGAGGCAATCCTGCACGACCTACCAATTAAGAAAAAAGCGCCCTTTGGGCGCTTTTTTCGTTTCTGCAGTATCACAGACTTGCGTTGAATGTAAAAAGCCAATGGCGTTTAAGGTGTTGTGAAGTCTGACCTGGATTGCTGTGAGATCGAGACTGCTTAGGGAACACGGTCAGATCGGAAAGACGCAAAAGCCGTCATCCATGACCTGCTCGGCCCGCGCCGTCCTGGCGCGGGACGCTTTCCTCTTCTGATCCTGTTCCCTGCGCATCGAACTTATTCGTTGCTGGAAGATTCAGTCGGCTGCGAGTCTGTAATCAGTCTGGAAGAGGCTCTGCATTTTTAGTTTCTGCGATACCGACTATGCAGGTCAGGGCAGACAATCCGCATCCTTACATTGACCGTCACGGCTTTTTCTTCACCTTCGCCACTGCCAGGCTCTCCCAGATATGCATCACCGCATAGCTGCGCCAGGGACGCCAGGATTGCGAGCGCGCTTCTGCTTCTTTAGATGACATGCCGCCCAGGTTATTACGGATGGCGATATCCTCTTTGGGAAAGGCATCCGGCCAGCGCAGGGCGCGCATCGCGATATAGTGCGCGGTCCAGGGACCAATGCCCGGCAGGCTGACCAGCTTTTTTATTACCTCATCAGGCGGCTGCGCGGCACTGAGACGCAGATCGCCGCTGGCGCAGGCGGTGGCAAAGGCGATGATGGCGCGGGAGCGGGCAGCGCTGACGATGCCCATCGGCGCAACGTCATCCACCGTCAGTGCTGCGATGCGTTCAGGAAGCGCGGTGTAGCGGGTCAGGTCGGCAAAGGGCGTTTCACAGGGCTCGCCAAAGGCGGCGGCAAATCGGCTGCTGACTGTGGTGGCGGCTTTGACGGTCACCTGCTGGCCGATAATAGCGCGCACGCCAAGTTCAAAAGCGTCGAAGGCGCCCGGCACACGCAGACCAGGATGTGCAATCAGGCTGGGTGCCAGCAGCGGGTCCTGAGCCAGACAGGCGGCGATACGCTGCGGCTGCGCGTCCAGGTCAAACAGATCGCGCAGGCGGCGCAGCAGCAGCGGCAGAACCGGCGTCAGTGAGGTTGAGAGCGTCACCTGCAGCGCGTTCTTCTGCGGCAGATGGGATACACTGACCCAGCCCCGATAACGTCCCAGCGCCACGGTGCGTCGCCAGCAGCCATCTTCCACTGCCTCAACTTCCTTCATCAGGTGTGTCTGCAAAAACCAGAGCATCGCCGCCCAGTCGTAGGGCGGGCGATAGGCCAGCCGCAGCGTCACGCGGTCGCCGGGCTGCGCACGCTTCGCGCCTGTATCGTCGCGGCGCAGCGCGCTTGGCGTCATGCGGTAGCGAGCCTGGAAAACATCATTAAAACGGCGCAGACTGCTGAAGCCACTGGCGTAGGCGACCTCTGTGACCGGCAGTTGCGTTTCTGTCAGCAACTGCTTGGCCAACAGCATTCGCCGTGTCTGCTTCAGCTCCAGTGGTGAGACGCCGAGTTCATGTTGCACGATACGGCGCAGCTGACGCAGGCTGAGACTGAACTCAGCGGCAATCGCCTCCAGACCTTCGCGCTCCTCCAGCATGCCTTCCTCAATGCGCTGAATCAGCTGCTCCGCCACGCGATGCGGCTGATCGACAGGCGCATTGCCGGGTGCCAGCTCAGGCCGGCAGCGCAGGCAGGGGCGAAAGCGCGCTTTCTCCGCCGCCTCGGCGCTGCTGAAGAAAAGACAGTTTTTCTGCATCGGCGCTTTGACCGGGCAAATTGGGCGGCAATAGATACCGGTTGAGGTCACGCCCACAAAGAAAACGCCGTCGAAGCGGGTATCACGTGAGGTCAGCGCCTGATAGGCAATGTCGGGATCGAGCATGGCATTTCTCCGGTAAATAAGCGCAGCCTACAGGGGGGAATCCCGGCAGACTGGCTGTTTTCGGACAGTACAACAGTTTATAACCATGACCGAAAACAGCCAGTCAGGCTGATGAAAAGTGCGATACTGGAC
Organism: Pantoea sp. ANP04; assembly: GCF_041982285.1. Classification (NCBI taxonomy): domain Bacteria; kingdom Pseudomonadati; phylum Pseudomonadota; class Gammaproteobacteria; order Enterobacterales; family Erwiniaceae; genus Pantoea; species Pantoea sp. ANP04. The sequence goes on from NZ_JAUTYS010000005.1 coordinate 2,359, forward strand.
GACGGAACCGTGACGGGAGAATCACCATGTACTACTTCAAACAGATAGTTACCCCGGTGGGCGAGCTGAAGCTGGTCGCCAGCGATATCGGCCTGGCGGGGATTTTGTGGGAAAACGACGATCCAAAACGCACCCGGTTTTTACCTCAAACGCGCAATGACGATCATCCCATTCTGATCGAAACCGCGCGTCAGCTCAGCGAGTACTTTACCGGTGCGCGACGCTGTTTTGCGTTGCCGTTCGACATGGTCGGCACCGACTTTCAGAAAAAAGTCTGGCAGGCGCTGGTGGCGATACCGTTTGGTGAGACGCGCAGCTACAGCCAGATTGCACGGGAGATCGGCCATCCACAGGCGGTGCGCGCGGTCGGCGCGGCCAACGGCCGTAATCCACTTTCCATTGTCGCACCGTGCCATCGCGTGATCGGTGCCAACGGCAAGCTGACCGGCTTTGCGGGCGGCCTGGAGACCAAAGCTTTCCTGCTGGCACTGGAAGCGCCGCAGAAAACGCTGGTGCTGGCAGATGAAACGCAGACGGGCAGGGTCGGTGCTGTAACGCAGGCAGAGTAAAAATCTCACGACACAGTGTGGCTTTTCCGTTATCTTGTTTAGCATATAAAACACGACGGCAGATTCATCGCCAAAATTCGCCTCCGCAGGTGATTTTCGTTAATTAGACAAAACGAGAGCTGTGTCATGAGTGTAATGTTCGATCCTGAAAGCGCCGTTTATCCTTTTCCACCGAAACCCGCCCGCCTGAGTGACGATGAGAAGACGTTTTACCGTGAGAAAATCAAAGCGCTGCTGAAAGCGCGAAACGCGGTGATGGTGGCGCACTATTACACCGATCTGGAAATTCAGGCGCTGGCGGAAGAGACAGGCGGCTGCGTCTCGGACTCGCTGGAAATGGCGCGTTTCGGCAGCAATCATTCGGCGACCACACTGCTGGTGGCGGGCGTACGCTTTATGGGTGAAACCGCCAAAATCCTCAGCCCCGAAAAAACCGTGCTGATGCCGACCCTGCAGGCGGAGTGCTCACTGGATCTTGGCTGTCCCATTGAAGAGTTTAACGCCTTCTGTGATGCGCATCCCGATCGCACTGTGGTGGTCTATGCCAATACCTCGGCGGCCGTCAAAGCCCGCGCCGACTGGGTGGTGACCTCCAGTATTGCGGTAGAGCTGATTGAGCATCTCGACAGTCTGGGTGAAAAGATCATCTGGGCACCGGATCGTCACCTTGGCCGCTACGTCACCCGGATGTCGGGCGCAGATGTGCTGTGCTGGCAGGGCGCCTGCATTGTGCATGACGAGTTCAAAACCCAGGCGCTGCAGCGCATGAAAGCGCTCTATCCCGATGCGGCGGTGCTGGTGCATCCTGAGTCACCGCAGGCGATTGTCGATCTGGCAGACGCGGTAGGCTCGACCAGCCAGCTGATTCAGGCGGCGAAATCCCTGCCGCATCCGCAGATGATTGTGGCGACCGACCGCGGCATCTTCTACAAAATGCAGCAGGCGGTGCCGGATAAAGAGCTGCTGGAAGCGCCGACCGCCGGTGAAGGGGCAACCTGCCGCAGCTGCGCGCACTGTCCCTGGATGGCAATGAACGGCCTTAAAGCCATCGCAGAGGCGCTGGAGTCGGGTGGGGTGGAACATGAGATTCAGGTGGATGAGACGCTGCGAGAGGCGGCGTTACTGCCGCTTAATCGCATGCTATCCTTTGCGGCGGAACTTAAACTCAATGTGAAGGGCAACGCTTAAGCGTTCCCGGACAGGTGCTCTGCATGGACTTCTTCAGCACACATAATATTCTGGTTCATATTCCTCTGGGTGCCGGAGGCTACGATCTCTCATGGATTGAGGCCATTGGCACGCTGGCGGGCTTACTCTGTATCTGGTTTGCCAGCCTGGAAAAAATTATTAACTATCCGTTTGGCCTGATTAACGTCACGCTGTTTGCGGTGATCTTCTTTCAGATCCAGCTCTATGCCAGCCTGCTGCTGCAGCTCTTCTTCTTTGCCGCCAATCTCTATGGCTGGTACGCATGGAGCCGACAGACCGAAGATCATCAGGCGGCGCTGAAAATCCGCTGGCTGCCGCTGCCTAAAGCGCTGGCCTGGACAGCAGGGTGTGTGATTGCGATTGCGCTGATGACCCTCTATATCGATCCGGTGTTTGCGCTGTTAACCCGTGCGGCGGTAACGCTGATGAACGGTCTGGGCCTGTCGGTGGCGATGCCTGCGCTGCAGCCGGATGCCTTCCCGTTCTGGGATTCCTGCATGATGGTGCTGTCTATTGCCGCGATGGTGCTGATGACGCGCAAATATGTGGAGAACTGGCTGCTGTGGGTCATCATCAACGTGATTAGCGTGATGATCTTCGCCCGCCAGGGTGTCTATGCGATGTCGCTGGAGTATGTGATTCTGACGCTGATTGCGCTGAACGGATCACGTATGTGGATCCGCAGCGCGCGGCAACAGGGTTCCCGCGCGCTGTCAGCTCAGTGAGTGTGCTTGTCGCCTTTAACATGGTCATGATCGTGGTCGTGAGAATGACTGTGGTCATGGCCGGTGGCAGCCGCACTGCCTGAGCCGAGTTCACACTCGGCACCGGCGCAGGGCTGGTACTCCATCTGCACCGTCGCGTGCGCGATCTGATAGTTCTCGCGCAGATAGTCGTGAATGCGATGCAGCAGCGCATCATGATCGTAAGGCGGGATCACCTGCGCATGCAGCGTCAGCATCGGCTTTTCGCCCACCTGCCACAGATGCACATGGTGAACATTGCGCACCTCGGCGATGTTCAGGGTGAGATCCCGTGTCAGCTTGTTCACATCCAGTGAATGCGGAGCCCCTTCCAGTAACTCCTGCAGACTCTCACGCAGCAGCGACCAGGCGCTGCGTAGCACCAGCAGTGACACCAGCAACGACAGTATCGGGTCGATGGGCGTCCAGCCGGTCAGCATTATAATTACTGCCGCCACAATCGCGCCCACTGAACCGAGCAGGTCACCCATCACATGCAGCGCCGCGGCCCGCACGTTGAGGTTCTTCTCTCCGCTGCCATGATGCAGCAGCCAGAACGAGAGCAGATTGGCCAGCAGGCCGCCGATCGCGATTCCCAGCATCAGTCCGCCGGTCACCGGTTGCGGGTCGGCAAAGCGGCGCACTGCTTCCCAGACGATCAGCGCAGTAATGCCGAGCAGTGCAATGGCGTTAATAAATGCGGCTACCGTGGTCAGACGCAGCAGGCCAAAGGTGTGACGTGCATTGGGTTTACGGCGTGAGAAATGGACCGCCAGCAAGGCCATCAGCAGTGCGGCGGCATCGGTCAGCATATGCCCGGCGTCCGCCAGCAGCGCCAGTGAACCAGAGAGCCAGCCGCCAATGACTTCAGCAACCATGAAGACGACGGTCACCCCGAAGGCGGCCGCCAGACGCGTGCGATTACTATCCTGCCCGCTATGAGTGTGGGTATGTGCCATAAGTTTCCAGTTTTTTCAGTAACCTGTTTGCTAATAATATCAGTAATTGCCACGTCTCAGACGGGTCCTGATGCTGTTTTACCTGCTCCGTCAATTGCTGGCTGAGCTGCGCGCCATGCTCCAGCCCCACCAGTAAAAAGCTTCCTTTCATCCTGTGTGCCGCCTCAGCGAACGGCGTCCAGTCCGCACGATCATGCGCCGCCTGCATCGCAGCCAGATCCTGCGTGACCGTGTTGTGCAGCGTCTGGCTCAGACGGTTGAGGAATTTTTCATTCTGCTGTGCCAGTTGCCACAGATTGTCATCCAGTGACGCCAGCGGATCGTCCTGCCACGCCTGCTGCCACTCTGCCAGCAACGCGCTGAGATCGCCTAACTGCACCGGTTTGATCAATACCCGCTCCCGCTCCTCAAGCGAGCGCGACAGCAGCTGCGCATCAGCCGAGCAGAGTACCCGCATCGCCTGCCGTCTCCGCTGGCGGTCACGCCGACGCAGTATCCGCAGCAGCAGCGTGCCGTCGGGACGCGGCATCATCTGGTCGATAAACAGCAGGTCATAAGGTTGCTGCGCATCGGCCTGCAGCAGCGCACGTCCCTGCTCAAAGATGTCAGCCTGAATGGCAAAGCGTGCCAGCTGCTGCTGCATCACCAGCAGGTTAGTCGGGTGGTCATCCACAATCGCCACCCGCAGCTGCGGAAAACCGGGCAGGGCGGATTCGTCCACGTGGTTTGCTGGCGTGCAGATCTCAAGCGGCAGCGTCACAGTGACCTGAGTGCCGAGCCCCGGTTCTGAGGCGAGCCGGATATCGCCGCCCATCCGCAGCACTATTTCGCGGCAGATAAACAGCCCCAGGCCGCTGCCCTGCACCGAAACTGATTTTCCGGACGGCGCCTGATACCAGGGATCAAACAACTTCTGCTGTTCCTCCGATGGGATACCGCTGCCGCTGTCGCTCACTGTGAGAATCAGCTGTTGATCCTGGGCAGCCAGGGTCAGGCGAATCGTGCCGTGACGCGTAAATTTCAGCGCATTGGTCATCAGGTTGTTGATCACCTGCTGCAGGCGATCGGCATCGATGAGCACCGTGTCAGGCAGCGGCGTCAGCGCCTCGACAATCAGACGCGGCCCGTCACCGCGCATTAACGGGTGATAAAAGTGCTGCTGCTGGCTGAGCCATTGCGCCAGCGCCAGTGGACGGGGTGCCAGGGTAAAACTGTTGCTCTCAATGCGGGCATGGTCCTGCAGGTCATTCAGCAGCGTCAGCAACGATTGAGCGCTGCTGTGAAGCAGCGTCAGGTTCTGGCTGCTGTGCTGCTGTTTTTCCAGCTCAAGCAGCCCCAGGATAGCCTGCATCGGCGTGCGCAGCTCATGACTGACGGTTGCCAGAAACTGGCTTTTCATCGCATTGGCATGCTCTGCCTGTTCACGCTGCTGACGCTCGCGGCGCTGTTGCCAGTAACGGCGTGCCAGCAGCAGCAACAGCAGCACAATGGCCGCACCGGCCACCGCCAGCACCATCATTGGCAGCGAACCCATTGCCATCACGCTGCCGGGCTGCGGCGGGGTAGACCAGCTGTCGCGCATCTGGCTCTGGGTATCGGCCGGGATCTGCTGCAGAGCGCGATCCAGCAGCGTACGCAGCACCGCCTGGTCGGGTGCGACGCCGAGCGCGATGGGCCAGGCGATGTCGCTGGCGGCAAAGGCCAGGTGGATGCGCGCATCATCGCGGCTGGCAATACGCCAGCGGGCGGAAAGCACATTATCGACCAGCACATCGATCTGCCCTTTTGCCAGCGCGTCATAAAGGCTATTACGGTCGGCAAACTGCAGGGGCTGCAGATCCGCAGGCAACAGACGCAGCGCCAGGTCATCCTGCAATACACCAATCCGTTTGCCGCGCAGGTCGCGCCAGTGCGCCAGCGTGTCAGACTGGATGCTGTAGATGCCCCACAGCGCCCGCCACACCGGCAGCGACGTACTCTGCATCGCATCGCCGTTCAGCGGCTGCATCAGCTGCAGCATCGCCTGCTTTTGCTCAATCAGGGTGCGTGCCTGACGGGGATTGCTGACCCATACCGGCTCAAACTGCAATCCTGTGCTCTGTGCTATCGCTTTCAGCAAGTCCACGCCATAACCTCTGGCGGTGCCGCTGGCATCGCGGTAGCTCCAGGGATAGTTGTCCGGTTCGGCGGTGTAAGTAACGCGCGGATGATCGGCGATCCAGGCGCGTTCAGCGGGGCTGAGCATCAGGGTCTGCGTATCCTGATAGCGCGGCAGGTTACTGCTCCAGCGCGCCTGTAGCGTGTTCATCAGTTCCGCTGGCAACTGACGCAGGCTCTGATTAATCCAGCTGATAAGCTGGGGATCACGTGCCACCGCGCGCAGGTTGAGCTGTCCGGCCTCGATGTGAGAGGCGATCTGGTAAATCTGGCCCTGCTGAAGCTGGCTTAACAAAAAACCGGCGCTGGTCTCATCTGCCACCACATAGTCATTCTGCTGATTGAGCAGGGTGTAGAGCGCCTGCAGATCGCTGCTGTAGCGTCTGAAGCTGTGGCGGGCCGCCAGCGCGGGCGGCAGTTGGGCCAGCGTGCTGTCGCTGATCGCCAGTTGGGCATTCTGGCTGTTAAACATCACGGCACGCTGGTTTTGCTGATTGCGGTAGACCCGCAGCGGGCTGCTGTACCAGTTATCGCTGCTCAGGGTGCCGGCTGGCAGGGGCGTGACCCACATGCCCAGCGCGAAATCAATCTGGCCGCTGCTCAGTGCCTGCATGAGATGCGGCTGATCGCTGTACAGGTTGAGGGTGAACTGCGCGCCGGTCAGCTGTCGCAGCGCGGAAAGATAGTCGGCATTGATGCCATAGAGGTCATTGCCGATGCGCATTGTCCAGGGCGCGTGGTTCTCTTCCAGCAGGCCAACGCGCAGAATTTTGCCCTGCATGGTTTCCGCGTGCGTCACCGGCAGCATCATCGGCAGATTGACGCTGCTCACCGGACGCACCTCAGCCAGCGCGGAGCCGCACAGCAACAGCAGCATCAGCAGAAAAACTCTCACTGCTGTGCCTTCCACAGATCGGCCAGTTCTACCACCGAGCGGGCACCGGTTTTTTCCAGAATATTTTTCTTATGGGTACTGACCGTTTTATTGCTGATGTGCAACTGGGCAGCAATTTGCAGATTAGACAGCCCGCTGGCCAGTAGGGCCAGAATCTGACGCTCTTTCTGGGTTAACGGGAGTTCAGGCTCATCATCCATCTCCGGGAAAGCCGTCTGTCCGCCGAGCACGGCAAGGATAGCGCTGAGCAACTGCGCCATACGCTGGCTTTTCACCACATAACCGGCGGCACCCAGCGCCTGAGCGCGACGCACATAGTGGCGGGTCTGCTGCGCGGAGTAGATGAGGACCGGGCAATCGGGTCGATGGATCTTCAGGCGACGCAGGAACTCCAGCCCATCACTATCCGGCAGGCCGATATCCAGCACGATAATGTCCAGTGACTGCTGAAGCAGGGGACGGGCGGCTTTTTCACTGCTGGCAGAGAGGAGCTGAACCGGAATAGGTGACTGGCTCAGGGCGGCTTCAAGTGCCACTTCAACCAGCGGATGATCGTCTATCAGAAGCAAAACAGCCATGAAGGATTCCCTGTAAATTTCACAGGATTAGCATAGCGGAAGAGTGGGGCAGAGGGGAGAAAAACCCGGAGAGCCGAAGCGCGCCGGGTTAAACAGAATTACTGGGTGGTGCCGTCGGTTTTGGTATCTACGTCACCGCCGCCCACTTTAGTCTGAACTTTTTTATTAATGTTCGGACATTTGCCATCTTTACACTGGGCGTTCTGGTCCATTTCGTTAGCAGACATATTACCATTGCTGGTGGTGCTGCCAGACGTTGCAGGATTAGTGTTGTTGCCGGTGTTATTAATTTTATCGTTATCAACTTTGTTTGGCGGCAGATTTTCATTTGCGCCGCCCGCTGCTGCACCTGCACTGGCCGCCTGATTAGCTGTACCATTGTTGCTGCTGCTGTCCGCAGCCAGTACCGCACCGCTGCTCAGTGTCATTGCTGCTGTCAAAAAAACTAAGGCAAACTTTTTCATCATTATGCTCCCGTTAATAAATGAAGTTGCTTTAAGCCCAGAGGTGCAATTTCGGGTAATAAAATCCCTGACGAAATAAAATTCGCCGGTTGGCTTAAACAGGGTAATTAAATCTGGTAAGCGGGATGTTCCTCAGTGCTTACTATTAAAAAGTTTAGTCGCTAACCTGATTAATGCAAATATGACCCGCACATTTAACCCGCAGCGGGAATTTACACCCCTGGCGCTTCGGGCTACATTGGGCAGGTTGTGTCCGGCGGGCGCCGGGCCAGAAATAAAATGGAATCAGTATGAATTACCAGAACGATGACTTACGCATCAAAGAGATTAAAGAGCTGTTACCTCCGGTTGCGCTGCTCGAAAAATTCCCGGCGACCGATCGTGCTGCACAAACCGTTTCACAGGCCCGTCAGGCGATTCATCAGATCCTGCAGGGCAAGGATGACCGCCTGCTGGTGGTGATTGGACCCTGCTCCATTCATGACACACACGCGGCGAAAGAGTATGCCGATCGCCTGCTGGCGCTACGTGATGAGCTGAAAGGCGAGCTGGAAGTGGTGATGCGGGTCTATTTTGAAAAGCCGCGCACCACGGTGGGCTGGAAAGGGCTGATCAACGATCCGTATATGGACAACAGCTATCAGCTCAACGACGGTCTGCGTCTGGCGCGTAAGCTGCTGCTGGACATTAACGACAGCGGTTTACCGGCGGCGGGCGAGTTTCTGGATATGATTACCCCGCAATACGTGGCTGACCTGATGAGCTGGGGCGCGATTGGTGCGCGTACCACAGAATCTCAGGTTCACCGTGAGCTGGCATCGGGTCTATCCTGTCCGGTGGGTTTCAAAAACGGCACCGATGGCACCATTAAGGTCGCGATCGATGCGATTAACGCGGCAGGTTCGCCACACTGTTTCCTGTCAGTGACGAAGTATGGTCACTCCGCGATTGTTGAAACCAGCGGCAACGGTGATTGCCATATCATTCTGCGCGGCGGAAAAGAGCCAAACTACAGCGCGCAGCATGTGGCTGAGGTCAAAGAGGGTCTGGCAAAAGCGGGTCTGCCACAGCAGGTGATGATCGATTTCAGCCATGCCAACAGCAGCAAACAGTTCCAGCGTCAGATGGTCGTGGCAGACGATGTTGCACAGCAGCTGATTAACGGTGAGCAGGCGATTGTCGGTGTGATGATTGAGAGTCATCTGGTGGAAGGTAACCAGAGCCTGGAGAGCGGCGAGCCGCTGGTCTATGGCAAAAGTGTTACCGACGCCTGCATTGGCTGGGAAGATACCGACAAGGTGCTGCGTCAGCTGGCGGCAGCGGTTAAACAGCGCCGCGGCTGATTTGCCTGGCCAGACGTTGTCATCAATAAAAAAGGCCAGACTTTCGTCTGGCCTTTTTGCCTTTCAGCGAGAAATTACTTCGCTTTACCCTGATTCGCAACGGCTGCAGCTTTCGCGGCGATCTCGTCCTGGTCGCCCAGGTAGTAGCGTTTCAGCGGTTTGAAGTTTTCATCGAACTCATACACCAGCGGTACGCCGGTAGGGATGTTCAGTTCGAGGATTTCATCTTCGCTCAGGTTATCCAGATATTTTACCAGTGCACGCAGTGAGTTGCCGTGTGCGGCAATGATCACTTTCTCACCGCTTTTGATGCGCGGCAGAATGGTGTCGTTCCAGTAAGGGATAACGCGGTCGATGGTCAGCGCCAGGCTTTCGGTGGTTGGCAGCTGCTCTGGGGTCAGTTTCGCGTAACGCGGGTCATGGCCCGGGAAGCGCTCATCTGAACGATCCAGCTCTGGCGGGGTGACGGCAAAGCCGCGACGCCACTGCTTAACCTGCTCGTCGCCATATTTGGCGGCAGTTTCAGCTTTATCCAGACCCTGCAGCGCACCATAGTGACGCTCGTTCAGACGCCAGGTTTTCTCAACCGGCAGCCAGGCCTGATCCAGCTCATCCAGCACATTCCACAGCGTATGAATGGCACGCTTCAGTACGGAGGTGTAAGCAAAATCAAAAACAAAGCCCTCTTTCTTCAGCAGCTGACCTGCTGATTTGGCTTCGCCACGACCTTTCTCAGAAAGGTCAACATCATACCAACCGGTAAAGCGGTTTTCGTTGTTCCACTGGCTTTCGCCGTGTCGCACCAGAACCAGCTTAGTTACAGCCATAGCTTAACTCCTTAATACTGTGATGTTTCTGTGAGATTGGAAACCTGCTGCTGCCCGCCTGATACACGAGCTGATTGCGCCATACCATAACGGAAAAGCGGGCAGCGCGTAAGCCTGTGTGTGACGCACTGCGCGTTTTTCAGCCGGAGGCTCAGCGTGGCGTGAAGCGATAACGCGTCACCGATTCCCAGCGATCTCCCGGCTGCAGCCAGCAATCAGGCTGAGGCCACTCAGCGTGATTAGGCGAATCCGGTAAAAATTCACTCTCCAGCGCAATGCCCTGAAAGGCATTATAGCTCGCCTGCTCACGGGCACGGGTGCCCGCCAGATAGTTGCCGGAGTAGAACTGCAACGCTGGGGCCGAGGTAGTCACGCTGAGCTGTAATTTTCCATCTTCTGACCAGAGTTCTGCCGCAGGCTGACTCTCGTCGCCGGCGCTGTTCAGCAGAAACGCGTGGTCATAGCCCTTTACTGCACGCTGGTCGTCATCTGCCAGGAAATCCTGCGCCACGACTTTAGCGTTGCGGAAATCAAAGCTGGTATCGGCGACCGCTTTTAGCGGCGCATTCGGAATGCCTTCGCTGTCGACCGGTAAATACTGGTCGGCGTGCAGTTGTAAGCGATGCTGGCGGACATCGCCATGATGCGCATCAAGATTAAAGTAAGCATGGTTGGTCAGATTGACCGGGCAGGACTGATCGCAACGCGCTTCATAACTGATGCTCAGGCAGTTCTGATCATCCAGCTGATAGCGCACGTCAGCAATCAGATTGCCCGGATAGCCCTGATCGCCATCCGGTGAATCGATGCGGTAATGCACTTCGCTGTCAGACTGACTGACAATTTGCCAGCGGCGTTTATCAAAGCCTTCCGGTCCGCCATGCAGCTGATGTACGCCCTGGTTAGGCACCAGCTGACGGTTAAGTTTATTGAGTTTTGCGCCAGCGATGCGGTTAGCGTAGCGGCCCACGGTGGTGCCCAGATAGGCATCCTGGTGCAGATAGTCAGAGGGCGTGGCGCAGCCGAGCAGCGCTTCACGCACCGTGCCATCCTGCATCGGTACGCGGGCAGAGAGCCAGGTCGCCCCCCAGTCCATAAAAGTTGCCAGCATGCCGTTGGCATTGCGCAGCACGGTTATGCGCCACGGCTGACCGTCGGGCGCATGGGAGTTGACGTCATTCAGCATTGGCCGGCTCCTTCAGAGGCTTTACAGACGTAGAAGGTCTCTTTGATGCCGGTCGCGGCTTCATACTGTTCTGCCACGGCGGCTTTAACCTGATCGATGAGGTCCAGTGGCATCAGTGCCACGATGCAGCCACCAAAGCCGCCGCCGGTCATACGGACGCCGCCGCGCTCACCAATCTGCGCTTTCACGATCTCAACCAGCGTATCGATCGGCGGCACGGTGATTTCGAAATCGTCACGCATTGAGGCGTGAGAGTCGGCCATCAGCTGGCCCATACGGGTCAGGTCGCCCTGCGTCAGCGCATCGGCGGCTTCCAGGGTACGGGCGTTCTCGGTCAGAACGTGACGCACGCGTTTGGCGACCTGTGGATCGAGCTGCGACTGTGCCGCTTCAAACTCGGCCAGTTCAACGTCACGCAGCGCTTTCTTATTGAAGAAACGCGCGCCCGCTTCACACTGCTCGCGGCGGGTGTTGTATTCGCTGCCGACCAGCGTACGACGGAAGTTGGAGTTGATGATCACCACCGCGATATCTTCCGGCATCGACACCGGACGGGTGCCCAGGGTGCGGCAGTCGAGCAGCATAGCGTGATCTTTCTGGCCCAGTGCGGAGATCAACTGGTCCATGATGCCGCAGTTACAGCCAACGAACTGGTTCTCCGCTTCCTGACCATTAACGGCGATGGCTGCGCCATCCAGCGGCAGGTTATAGAGCTGCTGTACCACGGTGCCGACCGCCACTTCCAGCGAGGCCGATGAGCTGAGGCCCGCCCCCTGTGGCACATTGCCGCTGATCACCATGTCGATGCCGCCGAAATCGGCGTGACGCTTCTGCAGATGTTTCACCACGCCACGCACATAGTTGGCCCACATCGGTTCCTGCACGCTGACAATCTCTTCATCCAGCGAGAACGTGTCCTGCGCATTCTCATAATCGGCAGCGACCACGCGAATCTGGCGATCGTCACGGCGGGCACAGGCGATGACCGTCTGATAATCGATAGCGCACGGCAGCACGAAGCCGTCGTTATAGTCAGTGTGCTCGCCAATCAGATTAACGCGGCCCGGTGCCTGAATGGTATGGGTGGCAGCGTAGCCAAATGCGTCAGAAAAAAGCTGCTGCGTGATGGTTTTTAAGCTCATTGTTGTGCCTCACGGAAGTGAACGTCGCTGACAGAACGCAGACGTTCCGCCGCCTGTTCCGCCGTTAAATCGCGTTGGGTTTCGGCCAGCATTTCATAGCCAACCATAAATTTACGCACCGTTGCTGAACGCAGCAGCGGTGGATAGAAGTGAGCGTGCAGCTGCCAGTGATCGTTGGCTTCGCCATTAAACGGCGCGCCGTGCCAGCCCATTGAGTAGGGGAAGGAGCACTGGAACAGATTGTCGTAGCGGCTGGTCAGCAGCTTAATGGCTTTTGCCAGGTCGGCGCTCTGGGCTTCGCTGAGGTCCGTCAGCTGTTTAACGTGCGCTTTCGGCAGCAGCAGCGTTTCAAACGGCCAGGCCGCCCACCACGGCACCACAGCCAGCCAGTGTTCGGTTTCCACCACGGTGCGGCTGCCATCCTGCTGCTCACGGGCCAGATAATCGACCAGCATCGGCGAGCCATGTTTAGCGAAATAGTCGCGCTGATGATCATCTTCACGCTGCGCTTCATTTGGCAGGAAGCTGTTGGCCCAGATCTGACCGTGCGGATGCGGGTTGGAGCAGCCCATCGCCGCGCCTTTGTTCTCAAACACCTGCACCCACGGGTAGTGCTGACCCAGATCGGCGGTCTGCGCCTGCCAGGTGCGCACCACTTCCTCCAGCGCGCTCAGTGACATCTCCGGCAGCGTTTTACTGTGATCGGGCGAGAAGCAGATGACCCGACTGGTGCCGCGTGCGCTTTCACAGCGCATCAGGATATCGTCGCTCTCGGGCGCGTCAGGCGTGTCGTTCATCAGTGCGGCAAAGTCGTTGGTAAAGACGTACGTGCCCGCATAGTCCGGGTTTTTATCGCCGGTAATGCGGGTATTTCCGGCACACAGGAAGCAGTCCGGATCGTGCGCCGGTAAAGTATTGACCGCCGGGGTTTCCTGCGCGCCTTGCCACGGACGTTTGGCCCGATGAGGTGAAACTAAAATCCATTGATCAATCAGTGGATTGTAACGGCGATGCGGGTGATCGACCGGGTTGAATTTGTCCATGTGAGATCCTGGTAAGCGTCAAAAGCCAAAGAGGCATCGGTAAAAAGTAGCACATCAGCGCGCCCGAAAGCGTGATCAAGTCTGGATAAATGGTATCGTTTACACAAGCTGAATATTCTTATTTCGAGGCATTGTGTGCGGTTATGCGGGGTTAAAGACGGTGCTGAATGGTAGCGCTTACACCAATATGCTTTAAAACGCCGCGGTAGCGGCGTTGAAAGACGTGATGTGAAAGCTTTAGCGCACCGTTTCCTGCTGAAAAACGTAACCGCCATTATCGGGAACAAAGCTCAGGCGATGTGTGATGCAGGCGGGCGCATCTTCAGCGTGATGCGAAACGAACAGCAACTGAGTCCGCCCTTCGCCAATCAGCACATCCACAAAGCGCCGCACCAGCTGGCGGTTAATCGGGTCCAGTCCCTGCAGTGGCTCATCCAGAATCAGCAGCGTCGGATGCTTAACCAGCGCGCGGGCAATCAGCACCAGTCGCTGCTGTCCCCAGGAGAGTGAGTGGAACGGCGCATCGCCCAGCCGATTATCCATTCCCAGCAGCGTAAGCCATTGCTGTGTCAGCGCTTTTTGCCGGTCAGATGCCGCCTGATAGAGACCGATAGAGTCGAAGAAGCCCGACAGAATGACCGTTCGCACATTGGTGCTGACGCGATAATCAAGATGCAGGCTGCTGCTGACATAGCCAATATGCTGTTTGATCTCCCAGATGGTTTCGCCGCTGCCGCGACGGCGCCCAAACAGGGTTAAATCATTGCTGTAGCCCTGCGGGTGATCGCCGGTCACCAGGCTGAGCAGGGTCGATTTTCCGGCACCGTTTGGTCCGATGATCTGCCAGTGCTCGCCGGCGTTGACCTGCCAGTTCAGCCCCTGAATCACCGGCTGGTCGTTGTACGAGACGGTGCCGTTGCGCAGAATAACGCGCGGGGCATCATCTGTCAGTGAGGGTAACTGATCCGACGCATCTGCCTCGGGTAACGCCATTCCCATCAGCTGTTCACTGTGCGCCAGCTGTGCCACCAGTGCTTCCGTTAAAATGGCCTGGCGCGGCCCGCTGTGGGTGAGCGTACATTCTGCCAGTACGCCAACCTGCTGAATGAAATCGGGAATGTCGTCAAAGCGATTGAGCACCAGCACCAGGGTAAACGCGGGATGCTGCAGGCTGCGCAGCGTGTCGGTCAGGCTGGCGCGTGACGCCACATCCAGTCCGTCAAATGGCTCATCCAGAATCAGCAGATCGGGCTCGCTCATCAGCGCCTGGCAGAGCAGGGTTTTACGGGTTTCGCCGGTGGAGAGATATTTGAAGCGACGGGACAGCAGCGGTTCAATGCCAAACTGCCGGGCAAGCTGTTTGCAGCGATCGGGCTGCTGCACCTCCGCCTGAATCACCTCTGCCACGGTCAGTCCGGTATCTTCTTCGCCTTCGCTGAGCATATCGGTGTTGTTACGCTGCCACTCCTGCGCCACCAGGGTCTGTAACTGCTCCAGCGACAGCCGGACCGGCTTTCTGAAATCGCTGCTGACGGAACCGGCCAGCGGTGGCAGTTCACCGGAAAGCGCGCGCGCCAGAGAGGATTTACCGCTGCCGTTGGCACCGACAAAAGCCCAGCTTTCGCCGCGCTGCAGTTCCACCTGATTCAGGTTCAGTGTCCGTGTATCGCTAAGATGAAACGTGCCTTGCAAAATTTGCAATGAAGCCATGATCTGTTCCATTTTCTGCATCGTGTCACTGAGTTGTAACCATTGCCCGTAATGAAGTCAAATCAACGGCTAGAGCAGGGTAGCGACAATGGCATTTTCCGCGTTAAAGCTGGCAATCACAGCGTCGCCTGGCTGAAGCTTCAACTGCTGCAGCTGATCGTGACTCAGGGTGGCGCACAGGGTTTCGCCGCTGGCAAGCTGCATCAGCACTTCGCTCATCTGCTCACCGGGCTCGATGGCACTGACTGTGACTGGCAACTGATTATCTTTTTCAGCGGCGTCACGGCTGATACGGATCCACGGGGCTTTAATCAGTACCAGCACCTCTTTACCTGCAGCCAGTTGCAGACGATCGGCGCTGCGCTGGGTCAGCGCCACATTGAGCTGTGTGACGCCATCAGCAAGCTGAATCATAAGATGCTGGACCACCTGCTGCGCATCGTTGCTGATCACGGTGCCAAACAGTTGATTGCGGGCGCTGGTCTGCAGAGAGAAGCGGGCGATGGCCGCCAGCAGACTGTCGAGCGGCAGCGTATCCTGCTGCAGGGCATCGAACGCTTTCTGCTGAATCTGTTCCATCAGCTGAAACAGCTGTATCAGGCGTTCACCGTAGCGGGTCAGCGTGGCACCGCCGCCGCCTTTACCGCCCGTTGCCCGCGCCACCAGCGTTTCATCCGCCATCTGGTTCATCTCATTAATGGCATCCCAGGCACTTTTGTAGCTGATGCCCGCCAGCTTCGCCCCCTGACTGATCGATCCGGTCTGTTGCACGCGTTTCAGCAGCTCAATACGCCGGGGATCGGCAAACAGTTTCTGTTGTAAACGGATATGAAGGGACAGTTCGGCTTCCATGACAGCTCCGGCAAAGGGTTAAGGCGAAGGCCGATGATAGCGGCGTTTTGTGACCAAAGTAAAAGCACGAAAAGGGCTGCGCAAAATTTTCCTGACCCGTTACAATCACTTTTTTGTTAGCAGAGTGAGACTCTCCATGCTGGAATTACTGAAAAGCCTCGCCTTCGCCGTCCTGATGGTGCCTGTGGTGATGGCGCTGATGCTGGGTATGATTTATGGCCTGGGTGAAGTGTTTAACGTCATTTCTAAAATTGGTCATCGCGAAAAATCCTCAGCCCGTTCGCACAATTAATTGCTGCCACGCCCGCCATCGTCGCGGGCGTGGTCGTTATTATTCCTCTCTGATTTAACCTTTTGTTCCTCCTGCCGATAATTTACTGAACCTCCCGGTCATTGCGTTATATTATCCACTACACAACGTATAGCCGGAGAAAATCATGTCATTGAATTACACCCGCTGGGGCGCAGCGGCGCTGATCACTGTTTCGCTGGCCGGGCAGGCTGTGGCCGCCGATAACATTACCGTGTTTGCCGCAGCGTCACTGACCAACGCGATGCAGGATATTGCCAGTCAATACAAGCAGGAAAAAGGGGTGACGGTGGTCTCTTCATTCGCCTCATCGTCAACGCTGGCGCGCCAGCTGGAGCAGGGTGCGCCTGCCGACCTGTTTATCTCTGCCGATCAGCAGTGGATGGATGATGCGGTGGTTAAAAAAAGCGTGATCACACGCACTCGCTACACGCTGCTGGGCAACGATCTGGTGCTGATTGCACCACGTAGTGCGCCAGCTAAAGCGGTGACGCTGGACGCAAAGACCGACTGGAAAACACTGCTGCACGGTGAACGTCTGGCGGTTGGCGATCCGGACCATGTTCCGGCCGGCATCTACGCCAAAGAGGCGCTGCAAAAGCTGGGCGCCTGGGAAAGCGTTGCGCCTGTGTTAGCGCCAGCCAATAATGTGCGCGCGGCACTGGCGCTGGTGGAGCGAAACGAAACACCTTATGGCATTGTCTATGGCTCGGACGCTGTTGCCAGTGACAACGTGCAGGTGGTCGGGCGTTTTCCGGCAAACAGCCATAAACCGGTGGAATATCCGATGGCGATCGTGAACGAGCACGACAATGCGACTGTTAAAGCGTTTTATGATTATCTGAAAGGACCGCAGGCTGCGGCTATCTTCAAACATTACGGATTCACACCGACGAAATGATACTCAGCGATCCCGAATGGCAGGCGGTACTGCTTAGCCTTAAAGTCTCTGGCATAGCCGTGCTGGGCAGTCTGCCGTTTGGCATCCTGATGGCCTGGATTCTGGTGCGCTGCCGTTTTCCCGGCAAAGCGCTGCTCGACAGCCTGATCCACCTGCCGCTGGTGCTGCCGCCGGTGGTGGTGGGTTATCTGCTGCTGATTAGCCTGGGCCGGCGCGGCATCATTGGCGAAAAGCTTTTTGACTGGTTCGGTTTCAGCTTTGCTTTCAGCTGGCGTGGCGCCGCACTGGCGTCTGCCGTCATCGCCTTTCCGTTGATGGTGCGTGCCATCCGGCTGGCGCTGGAGGCGGTGGATATCCGGCTGGAGCAGGCGGCCCGCACGCTGGGTGCCGGGCGCTGGCGGGTCTTTTTCACTATCACGCTGCCGCTGACGCTGCCTGGCGTGATTGTCGGGACGGTGCTGGCGTTTGCCCGTTCGCTGGGTGAATTCGGGGCCACCATCACCTTTGTTTCCAATATTCCCGGCGAGACGCGCACGCTTCCGCTGGCGATGTTTACCCTGATAGAGACTCCCGGTGCAGAGGGCGCGGCGGCGCGCCTGTGCGTTATCGCTATCGTGCTGGCGCTGGCGTCACTGCTGGCGTCGGAATGGCTGGCTCGCGCAGGCCGTAAGCGGATGGGAAGCTGATGCTATCACTTAACTTTATGCAGCAGCAGGGCGATCACCAGCTGGAGGTTGACCTGCAGATCCCGGCCAAAGGGATCACCGCTATTTTTGGTGTTTCCGGTGCCGGTAAGACGTCCCTGATTAACGCGATTAGCGGGCTGACCCAGCCGCAGCGCGGGCGGATCCAGCTTAACGAGCGTCTGCTGTTTGATGCGGAGCAGAAAATTGCGCTGCCGCCTGAAAAACGACGCATTGGTTACGTGTTTCAGGATGCGCGGCTGTTCCCGCACTATCGGGTTCGTGGCAACCTGCAATACGGTATGGCGCCGGCAATGAAAGCGCAGTTCGACAGCCTTGTGTCGCTGCTGGGTCTGGAGGCGTTGCTGCCGCGCTTTCCGCTGTCGCTGTCTGGCGGGGAAAAGCAGCGGGTCGCGATAGGCCGTGCGCTGTTGACCGCACCGGACATGCTGCTGCTGGATGAGCCGCTGGCGTCGCTGGATCTGCCGCGCAAACGTGAACTGATGCCGTATCTGCAAAAACTGGCGAAACAGGTCGATATTCCGATGCTTTACGTTTCTCACAGTCTGGATGAGATCCTGCATCTGGCGGATAACGTGCTGGTGCTGGATGCGGGCAAGGTCAAGGCCTTTGGTCCGCTTGAGCGGGTCTGGAGCAGCAGCGCGATGCGGCCGTGGCTGCCAGTAAGCGAACTGACCAGCGTACTGCGGGTGCTGGTGCTTGAGCAGCATCCCGACTATCCGATGACCGCGCTGTCGCTGGGCGACCAGCATATCTGGGTCAGCCGGGTGAATCAGCCGGTGAAAACGCCACTGCGTATTCGCATCGCCTCTTCTGATGTCTCGCTGGCGCTGCAACCGCCGCAACACAGCTCCATCCGCAACATTTTACCGGCACAGGTGGTAGAACTGCTGGAGGTCGGCGATCAGGTGGAAGTGAAGCTGCGTATTGGTATCAGCGAGCTCTGGGCGCGCATTACGCCGTGGGCGCGTGATGAACTGGGCATCCGGCCGGATCAGTGGCTCTATGCCCAGATCAAAAGCGTCTCCGTGACGCCCTGATTACAACACGTACTGACGGAGGGTATCGGCAATACCGGTTTCAAGGTTGGTGCCGATCACCCGCTTCGCCCGCGCTTTGATCGCGTCGTCGGCATTGCCCATCGCCACACCCAGCCCGGCCGTTTCCAGCATGCTGAGATCGTTGTAGTTATCCCCGAATGCGATCACATCAGACATGTCCAGCCCCAGTGATTCAACCCACTGCGCCAGCCGTTTGCCTTTGCTATTGCCGCCTTTGGCGATATCCACCTGATCGTGCCATGACCATTCGCAGGCCAGACCCAGCTCCGCTTCAGCACGGGTGGCGAACTGCTGCAGTTCCTCATGATTGTCGTGCGACAGGGCAAACTTCCAGATTGAACCGGCGTCACGCGCCGCCTGTGCTAAGTCGGGCACCTGAATGAACAGCGGACGCTGATGAGCAGGCAGTGATTCGGCCCACTTCAGGGTGCGCATCACGTGACCGGTGGGCGTCTGATAGAGCATTGCATCATCCACGTAGAGCAACCCGTGAATACGCTGCTGATCCAGCATCTCAATGACCCGTAACGCCAGTTGCGGGTCCATGGGATCGGACGCCAGCACCTTTTTTGCCTGGTAATCATACAGGTAGGTACCATTACAGCAGATTGCGGGGGTATCCAGCTGTAATGCCTGATAAAAAGGATGAATAGCGCAGTGATGGCGTCCGGTGACGATAGCGACATGAACGCCCGCCTGTCGGGCCTGGTTTAACACATCGATTGACTGCGGCAGAATCGTCTTGGCTGGGGTCAGCAGCGTGCCGTCGAGGTCGAGGGCAATTACACGGTAGCTCATTAATCCTCACGTTTTTCCAGGTTTGCAGGGGCTGAAGTCTACACCTGACCACGGCCCGGAGACAAAAAACAGGGCACAAATGATTCCAGCGTAGGGCAATAAAACGCGCTACAGTGATTCAAAGATCATGACAAGGCAGCAAAAAAGGAGAATGCATGAAACAGGTTGTTTACACCGCCAGTCCCGAGAGCCAGCAGATTCACGTCTGGCAGATGAATGATGAGGGTGCGCTGACGTTGCTTCAGGTGACCGATGTCGCCGGCCAGGTTCAGCCGATGGTGGTGAGTCCGAAACGCGATTTTCTCTATGTCGGCGTGCGTCCCAATTTTCGCGTGCTGGCGTTTAAGATTGCCGCTGATGGCACGCTGACCGAAGCGGGTCAGGCACCGTTGCCCGGCAGTCCGACCCACATTTCCACCGATCGTGAGGGCCGGTTCCTGTTCTGCGGCTCCTACAATGATGCCTGCGTCAGCGTCAGCCCCATTGGCGATGACGGCATTCCGCAGGCTCCGCTGCAGGTGATCAACGGTCTGGATGGCTGCCACTCGGCCAATATCGACACTGACAATAAGACCCTGTATGTACCGGCACTGAAGCAGGATCGTATCTGTCTGTTCTCGCTGGGCGCTGACGGTCAGCTGACGCCGCGTAAGCAGGCGCAGGTCACGACAGTAGAAGGTGCAGGCCCGCGTCACATGCAGTTCCATCCGGGCGGTCAGTTCGCTTATTGCGTAAATGAGCTCGACAGCACGGTTGAGGTTTGGGCATTAAATACGGGTGAAGGTGAAGCAGAAAGCGTGCAGACGCTGGATATGATGCCACCGGATTTCACCGGTACGCGCTGGGCTGCGGATATTCACCTGACGCCGGATGGCCGTTTCCTCTACGCCTGCGATCGCACCAGCAGCACTCTGGCGGTGTTCAGCGTCAGCGAGCTGGGTGACGAGCTGACCCTGGAAGGGTTCCAGCCGACAGAAACACAGCCGCGCGGATTCAATATCGATCACAGCGGACGCTATCTGGTGGCAGCGGGACAGAAATCGCATCACATCGAAGTCTATGCGATTAGCGAACCAAAAGGGCTGTTACAGCCGCTGGGACGTTATGCAGTAGGGCAGGGCCCGATGTGGGTCGTGATTCATCAGTTGCAGGCGTAACGCACCACGAAAAATGCCTCTCCCGGGCGGGAGAGGCGTGGCTGCCAGCTGTGAGATCCTGCAGACACAGGGAACAGGGTCAGATCGGAAAGACGCAAAAGCCGCCATCCATGGCATGCTCGACCCGCGCAATTACGCACCTCATCCCTGAGGTGCGCCCGTTGCCGGGCCAACGCGTTGCGTTGTTCAAAAACGCTCCCGGCGTTTTTGTCCCTGGCGCGGGACGCTTTCCTCCTCTGACCCTGTTCCCTGCAATTTAAGCTAACGCGTTGCTGCCAGATCATTCAGCTTTAGGCTTGTCAGTGGTCAGTCTTACTGAATTACTGATAATTCACGGTCAGCGAGGCGCTCGCCAGTGCGTGGAAATGCACATTAAAGCCGACCATTGCGCCGCTGGCGCCTTCATCCACCTCAATCGTCTCCACATCCAGCGCATGTACGGTGAAAATGTAGCGATGGGTTTCACCCTGCGGCGGCGCCGCGCCACCGTAGCCCGCCTGACCGAAATCGGTACGGGTCTGAATTGCGCCTGCTGGCAGTGACGCTTTGCCGGAACCGGCACCCTGTGGCAGTGACGTGGTGCTGGCCGGAATATTCGCCACCACCCAATGCCACCAGCCTGAACCGGTCGGCGCATCAGGATCGTAGCAGGTCACCACGAAACTTTTGGTGCCTTCCGGCGCCGCTTCCCAGGCAAGATGGGGAGAGATATTCTCGCCCTGATAACCCATGCCGTTGAAAACATGCTTTTCAGGCATCTTCTCGCCGTCATTAAAATCCTGACTAAAAACGCGCATCACATCTCCTCAATTGTCGATGAATAGCCTTTCATCATAACCAAAAGCGCCACCAGTGCCAGCGGTCAGCCCGCTTCAGGCAGCAAAATGTTGCGAATGTTCCAGCGCGCCGCCTATCGCCTGCACCAGCTGACTCAGTGCCTGTGGCGTGATGATGTAGGGCGGCATCAGGTAGATCAGACGACCAAATGGCCGGATCCAGACGCCCTGTTCAACAAAGAACTGCTGCAGCGCCGCCATGTTGACCGCCTGATGCGTTTCCACCACGCCAATTGCGCCCAGCACGCGCACATCAGCCACCTGCGGTGAGTTGCGTAGCGGCAGCAGCTCAGCGCGCAGCTGCTGTTCAATGGCGGCCACCTGATGCTGCCAGTCTCCTTCCGCCAGCATGGTCAGGCTTTCTGCCGCGACCGCGCAGGCCAGCGGGTTGCCCATAAAGGTCGGGCCATGCATGAAACAGCCTGCCGCGCTGCGACTGATGGTGTCGGCCACGTCACGGGTGGTCAGCGTCGCCGCCAGCGTCATCATGCCGCCGGTCAGCGCTTTACCGACGCAGAGTATATCCGGCGTGATGTCCGCGTGTTCACAGGCGAAGAGTTTGCCGGTGCGGCCAAAGCCGGTTGCGATCTCATCGGCGATCAGCAGCACGCCATAGCGATCGCAGGCTTCCCGCACCTGCTGCAGATAGCGTGGATGGTAGAAACGCATGCCGCCCGCACCCTGTACTATTGGCTCCAGAATCACCGCCGCCAGCTGCCGGTGATGCTGTTCAATCAGACGGGCGAAATCATCGAAATCGCGCTCGTCCCACTCATCATCAAAGCCGCAGGCGGGAGCCGCCGCAAAGTGATGCTCCGGCAGATAGCCGCGCCACAGGCTGTGCATTGAGTTCTCAGGATCGCACACCGACATCGCGGCAAAGGTATCGCCGTGATAGCCGCGTTTCAGCGTCAGGAACTGCTGGCGGGTTTCGCCCCGACCCAGCCAGTACTGCAGCGCCATCTTCATCGACACTTCCACCGCCACCGAGCCGGAATCGGCCAGGAAAACGCACTCCAGCGGCTCAGGCGTTATCGCCACCAGCTGACGGCAGAGCGCCACCGCCGCCGGGTGGGTAATGCCGCCAAACATCACGTGCGACATCTGTGTGACCTGCTCCGTCAGCGCCCGGTTCAGGCGGGGATGGTTATAGCCGTGGATCGCCGCCCACCATGATGACATCCCATCTACCAGCTCACGGCCATCGGCCAGTTGCAGCTGAAAACCCTGCGCGGTAACAACCGGATAGCAGGGCAGTGGATTCTGTATTGAGGTGTAGGGATGCCAGATATGCTGGCGGTCAAAACGGGCATCATCTGAGGAAAAAACAGGGGTAGTCATCGGAGTTGTAAACCAAAATAAAAAAATATAGTTTACAAGTATACCCCTGCTTTTCGTCGGGATGACACCCTTTTCTGGAGTAAGTAATGGCTCAACGCTGGACAATTGCACAGGCACAAGCGCTGTTTGATCAACCTTTTCTCGAACTGATGTTTCAGGCGCAACAGGTGCATCGTCAGCACTTCGACCCGCGCCAGGTACAGGTCAGTACCCTGCTGTCGATTAAAACCGGTGCCTGTCCGGAAGATTGCAAATACTGCCCGCAGAGCGCGCGCTATAAGACCGGCCTGGAGTCGGAGCGTCTGATGGAAGTGGAAGAGGTGCTGACCTCCGCGCGTCAGGCCAAAGCTGCTGGTTCAACCCGTTTCTGCATGGGAGCCGCGTGGAAAAACCCGCACGAGCGCGATATGCCTTACCTGGAAAAGATGGTCGAAGGCGTGAAGGCGATGGGCATGGAAACCTGCATGACGCTGGGCACGCTCAGCGACGACCAGGCGCAGCGCCTGGCGGGCGCGGGCCTCGATTACTACAACCATAACCTCGACACCTCGCCGGAATTCTATGGCTCCATCATCACCACCCGCAGCTATCAGGAACGTCTGGATACGCTGGGTAAAGTGCGTGACGCCGGGATCAAAGTCTGTTCGGGCGGCATCGTTGGCCTGGGCGAAACCGTGAACGACCGTGCAGGTTTGCTGGTGCAGTTAGCCAACCTGCCGACACCACCGGAGAGCGTGCCGATCAACATGCTGGTGAAAGTGAAAGGTACACCGCTGGCGGATAACGATGACGTCGAACCATTCGATTTTATCCGCACCATCGCGGTGGCGCGGATCATGATGCCGACCTCGCATGTGCGTCTCTCCGCGGGCCGCGAGCAGATGAGCGAGCAGACCCAGGCGATGTGCTTTATGGCCGGGGCGAACTCGATTTTCTACGGCTGCAAACTGCTGACCACACCGAATCCGGAAGAGGATAAAGACCGCGTGCTGTTCCGCAAACTGGGGCTGAACCCGGAACATACTCACACCCAGCATGGCGATCAGCAGCAGGAACAGCAACTCAGCGAGCAGCTGTTCCATGCCGACACTGAACAGTTTTACAACGCGGCACTGTAATGAGCTGGCAGCAACGACTCCGGCAGGGGCTGGCGCAGCGCCGTGCGGCTGATGGCTGGCGGCAGCGTCGGGTTATCGATGAGCAATCGACCCGCACACTGCAGAGCGGTGGCCGCAACTATCTTCACTTCTCCAGCAATGACTATCTCGGCTTAACCCGCCATCCGGCGGTGATAGCCGGCTGGCAGCAGGGTGCGGCGCTGGCAGGCGCGGGGGCGGGCGCTTCAGGGCATGTCACCGGTTATCACCGTCAGCACGCCGATCTTGAGGCGCAACTGGCCGACTGGCTCGGCTATGACTGTGCGCTGCTGTTCATCTCTGGCTTTGCCGCCAATCAGGCGGTGATTCATCTGCTGGGTGAGAAAAACGATCGTATCCTGGCCGATAAGCTCAGCCATGCCTCGCTGCTCGACGCTGCCAGCCACAGCCCGGCGCAGCTGCGTCGTTTCAGTCACAACGCACCTGAGAGTCTGGCGGCGCGGCTCGCATTACCCTGCGAGGGGGAAACGCTGGTTGTGACCGAGGGCATTTTCAGCATGGATGGTGACAGCGCGCCGCTGGCTGCACTGGCGCAACAGACGCGCCAGGCTGAGGGCTGGCTGCTGGTGGATGATGCGCACGGCATCGGTGTGGTGGGTGAGCAGGGGCGCGGCAGCTGCTGGCTGCAGGGCGTTAAACCGGAACTGCTGGTGGTCACTTTTGGCAAAGCCTTTGGCGTCAGCGGTGCCGCGCTGCTCTGTGATGCGGAGACTGCCGACTATTTCCTGCAGTTCAGCCGGCATCTGATCTACTCCACCGCGATGCCCGCCGCGCAGGCTGTTGCACTGCAGGCGGCGCTGCAGGTCATTCAGCAGGGCGATGCACTGCGCCAGCAGCTGCAGCAGAACATCTGGCATTTCCGGCGCGGCGCAGCCTCACTGCCGTGGCAACTGATGAACTCAGAGAGTGCGATCCAGCCGCTGCTGGTGGGTGAAAATAGCGATGCGATGACCCTCTCTCAGCGTCTGGCTGAAGCGGGCTGCTGGGTCAGCGCCATCCGGCCGCCCACCGTGCCGCCGGGAACGGCACGGCTGCGCATTACCCTGACGGCGGCACATCGCCCGGAAGATATCGATCGGTTACTGGAGGTGCTGCATGACGCTGCGGATTGATAAGCAGGCGGTTGCACGCGCTTTTGGCCGGGCGGCCAGCCATTATGACGCCCATGCGGCGCTGCAACGCCTTAGCGGCGATGCGCTGCTGGCTCTCGCACCGGCTCACAGCGGGGTTCAACTGCTGGATGCCGGATGTGGCACCGGCTGGTACAGCAGGCTGTGGCGCGAACGCGGCAAACAGGTGACGGCACTGGATCTCTCGCCACAGATGCTGCAACAGGCGCGGGATAACGACGCGGCGCACTGCTATCTGGC
This sequence comes from Pantoea sp. ANP04, assembly GCF_041982285.1. Classification (NCBI taxonomy): domain Bacteria; kingdom Pseudomonadati; phylum Pseudomonadota; class Gammaproteobacteria; order Enterobacterales; family Erwiniaceae; genus Pantoea; species Pantoea sp. ANP04. The sequence continues at coordinate 27,671 of NZ_JAUTYS010000005.1, forward strand.
GGGCGACATCGACGCGCTGCCGCTGGCGGATAACAGCATCGACCTGGTATGGAGCAACCTGGCGGTGCAGTGGAGTGAAGATCTGCCCGGCGCGCTGCGCCAGTTCCGGCGGGTGCTGCGACCCAATGGCACGCTGCTGTTTTCCACGCTGGGCCACGGTTCGCTGCAGGAGGTTCATGAAGCCTGGTCTCATCTGGATGCGTTGCCGCACGCCAACCGCTTTCTTAGCGAGCCGCAGATTGCAGCGGCCTGCCAGGCAGAGCAACTGCGTTGCAGCTCAGAGGAGGTGACGCTGCATTTCCCCGATGCGCTCAGCGCCATGCGATCCCTGAAGGGGATTGGGGCGACCCATCTGCATCAGGGCCGCGACGGGCAGATACTCACCCGGCAACGGCTTAACCAGTTAGAGGCGCACTGGCCGCGCGATCGGCACGGTTATCGCCTGAGTTACCATTTAATTTATGGAGTCACGCTTTCATGAAACGGTTTTTTATTACCGGCACCGACACTGAAGTCGGTAAAACTGTCGCCAGCGGCGCACTGTTGCAGGCCGCTGCCACAGCAGGCTTTCGCTGTGCGGGCTATAAGCCGGTTGCGTCGGGCTGTGAGATGACGCCAGAGGGGATCCGCAACAGCGATGCGCTGGCGTTGCAGCGATTCAGCAGTGTGCCGTTAACCTATCAGCAGGTGAATCCGCTGGCGTTTATGGAACCCACCTCGCCGCACATCGTCAGCGCTGAAGAGGGCAGACCGATTATCCATCTGGCCCTGTCAGCCGGTCTGGCGGCGCTGGAGCCACTGGCGGACTGGATTCTGGTGGAGGGCGCGGGCGGCTGGTACACGCCGCTGTCAGAGACACACACCTACGCAGACTGGGTAGTCAGCGAAAAGCTGCCCGTGATTCTGGTGGTGGGAATTAAGCTCGGCTGCATCAACCACGCGATGCTCACCGCAGAGGCGGTGCGGGCGCGTGGCCTGCCGCTGGTGGGATGGATCGCCAACACCGTGGAACCGCCTGGCAAACGCTATCCGGAGTATCTCACCAGCCTGAAAAACCGACTGCCTGCGCCCTGTCTGGGCACAATTCCGTATCTTACCGATGCGGCGCAGCAGGCGTCATGTGGTCACTACCTGACGCTTCCGGCGTAAGCCTCAGGCCACCGTCAGCCACTTATCGACGGTGTGGTCATCCAGCTGTTCCATGCTGCCCTGCGCCACATTGCGACCGCGGTGCAGCAGCAGAAAATAGTCTGCCACGCGACGGATCAGCGACAGTCGCTGTTCAAGGAGCAGGATGGTTAGCCCGTAGTCGAGATTAAGACGACGAATCAGGTTGCCCATCTCCTCTTCCAGCCACGGCGACATCCCGTCAGTCGGCTCATCCAGAATCAGCAATTTGGGCTGCAGCACCAGTGCGCGCGCCAGGGCCAGCTGTTGCTGTTGATCGATCGGCAGATCGCCGCTGCGCTGCTGTCGCAGTGAATAAAGCGCCGGAAACAAATCAAACACCATTTCGGGAATGGCGCGATGGCGATCACGCTGGCTGGCCCCCGCCAGCAGGGCAATCAGCAGGTTATCTTCCACGCTCATCTGCGTAAAAATATGGCGGCCCTGTGGCACATAGCCAATGCCCATCTGCGCTCGCTGTTCAGCGGGCTGCAGCAGAAGATCTTCTGGCGGTGAGCCATCCTCTTTCCAGGAGATAGAGCCGCTGTTAATCGGCAGTCTGCCCATGATGCAGTTGACCAGCGTGGTTTTCCCCATGCCTTGACGACCCAGAACGCCCGTGCAGGTGCCAGGTGCCAGATCCAGATCCACATCCCACAGAATATGGTTCTGACCGTAAAATTGATTGACCGAACGTAGACTCAGCATCTGACACTCTCCTTCCCGATCATTAGCCTGATTGCATCCGCTCTCTGTCGTCTGGCAAACAAGTCATCAGCAACAGCTGTCTCGCTATTGCAGCACAGTGCGCGTGAAGCGCGTTGACGCCAGTCACTCCTGCAATTCTCAGGCCAGATCTAAAAACGGTCCTGATTCCGGCCGGGATGCCATGTTTAAGGGATAAAAGTTGAGAAAAACTTATCAATTCTCCACGGTGGTCACGCCGCTGCACTTTTGCAGTGCCTCGGGGCGCTGTTTCTGGTGCAGACGGTGTGTTAAGAGGCAATAAGTCTGATTAAGAATCTTAGTGGATTGATGAAAATTTGCGTGATACATCAGGTGGACGATGAAAAATGCAGAATATTCCGTCAGCGGCTGACGTGAAATTTAACGCAAAAAAAATTATTTTCGAGGCGATGAAGGAGCAGGGAAAAATTATACACAGCTGATGGCGGCGGGGCTGCCATCACTTATCCACCATTCCTGTGGATAACCTTGTGCATTAGGTAATGAAAACCAGTTGGAAGCGAGGAAATACGCGGCCTGGTAACATTATGACGAGAATCTGGCCTTGTGACCTAAAGTAAATTAAATCAGTAGGTTATCAAAAAACAAGCCTGCGAATTATCTGTCAGGTAACCGAACTGTAATTTAGTGACGCTCTATTGACAAATGTTAAATCTGATCCGGGTCTGGGGATAACATTGCGCAACAGACTTTGTGCAATCGCTACGACGTCGCTGGTTCAAAAAGTCTCATTGTGCTGACATTAACAATGCATCATTACTGTTTTTATATCCAGTATTATTTTCTGGCAAAATCACCATAGCAGAGTAAAATAAGTGCCTGCCCGCCGACTTCTCCAGCAGGAACTGCATTCATGACCAAAGCCTTTAAATTGAATTCCGCCTTCAAACCTTCGGGCGATCAGCCTGAGGCGATTCGTCGCCTGGAAGAGGGGCTGGAGGATGGACTGGCCCATCAGACCTTATTGGGTGTGACGGGTTCTGGTAAGACCTTTACCGTCGCCAACGTGATTGCCGACCTCAACCGCCCGACAATGGTGCTGGCCCCGAACAAGACGCTGGCCGCTCAACTTTATGGCGAGATGAAAGAGTTTTTCCCGGATAACGCCGTCGAGTTTTTCGTCTCTTACTACGATTATTACCAGCCTGAAGCCTATGTGCCGAGCTCGGACACTTTTATTGAAAAAGATGCATCGGTTAACGAACACATTGAGCAGATGCGTCTCTCGGCTACTAAGGCGCTGCTGGAGCGGCGCGACGTTATCGTCGTCGCGTCGGTTTCGGCAATCTATGGTCTGGGCGATCCCGATCTCTATCTGAAAATGATGCTGCACCTCACCCGCGGCATGATTATTGATCAGCGTAGCATCCTGCGCCGCCTGTCAGAATTGCAATACACCCGTAACGATCAGGCGTTTCAGCGCGGTACTTTCCGCGTGCGTGGTGAAGTGATCGATATTTTCCCGGCAGAGTCGGACGATATTGCGCTGCGCGTTGAACTGTTTGATGAAGAGGTGGAGCGTTTGTCGCTGTTTGACCCGCTGACCGGCCAGATCGATTCCGTGGTGCCGCGTTTTACCATTTACCCCAAGACGCACTATGTCACGCCACGTGAGCGCATTCTGCAGGCAATGGAAGATATCAAAGTCGAGCTGGCGGACCGCCGCCGGGTGCTGCTTGAGAATAATAAGTTGCTGGAAGAGCAGCGCATTACCCAGCGTACCCAGTTTGACCTGGAGATGATGAGCGAACTGGGCTACTGCTCTGGCATCGAGAACTACTCGCGCTATCTTTCCGCACGCGGACCGGGCGAAGCCCCGCCGACACTGTTTGATTATCTGCCGGCGGATGGCCTGCTGGTGGTGGATGAGTCACACGTCACCATTCCGCAGATTGGCGGCATGTACAAAGGTGACCGGGCGCGTAAAGAGACGCTGGTTGAGTATGGCTTCCGCCTGCCGTCGGCGCTGGATAACCGTCCGATGAAGTTTGAAGAGTTTGAAGCACTGGCGCCGCAGACCATCTATGTTTCTGCCACGCCGGGCAAATATGAGCTGGAAAAATCGGGCGACGAAGTGGTCGATCAGGTGGTACGTCCTACCGGCCTGCTGGACCCCATCATTGAAGTGCGCCCGGTCGGGACGCAGGTCGACGATTTGCTGTCAGAAATCCGTCAGCGTGTGGCCATCAACGAACGTGTGCTGGTCACGGTGCTGACCAAACGCATGGCTGAAGATCTCACCGAGTATCTTACGGAGCATGGCGAGAAGGTGCGTTATCTGCACTCCGATATCGACACTGTGGAGCGTATGGAAATTATTCGCGACTTACGTCTGGGGGAGTTTGATGTGCTGGTGGGCATCAACTTACTGCGTGAGGGGCTGGATATGCCGGAAGTCTCTCTGGTCGCGATTCTGGATGCGGATAAAGAGGGCTTCCTGCGTTCTGAACGATCGCTGATTCAGACCATTGGTCGTGCGGCGCGTAACATCAACGGTAAGGCGATTCTTTACGGCGATAAAATTACGCCGTCGATGGCACGCGCCATTGAAGAGACCGAGCGTCGCCGTGAGAAGCAGCAACTGCACAACGAGCAAAACGGCATTGTGCCGCAGGGGCTGAACAAGAAGATCACCGATATTCTGGAACTGGGTAACAACATAGTGAAAACCCGCGGCAAAGCGAAACCGGCACGTCCTGGCGAAGCCCAGGCACTGGCCGATTTCAAGCTGCTAACGCCGCAGGCTCTGCAGAAAAAGATTCACGAGCTGGAAGGGCAGATGCAGCAGCACGCGCAGAACCTGGAGTTCGAACAGGCTGCAAATGTGCGTGATCAGCTGCATGAGCTGCGAACGCTGTTTATTGCGGCCTCGTAGCGCCGTCAAAGCCCTGAATGGCGTGTTCCAGCGCCACCCGTAATAGCTGGCGGTCGTGACGATATTTGATGTCGGCGGCCTCCAGCGGTTCCCGGACAATCAAACGGTTTTCAATGCCCTCTGTTGCCACTGACGGGCCGACCACCACCGCATCAATGACTCGCTTGCCAATGTAACGCTCCATCATCTGAAGCTTATCAGCCACAGACAGACTGGCGGCAGCGGGACTGAGCTCACGGCCCAGATTGCCGATAAACACCATGGTGGCGGGCGTGCGACGCAATGCCTGCGCCATCTCTTCCATCAGCAGAATCGGCATCAGGCTGGTGTAAAAACTGCCTGGACCAATCAGGATCAGATCCGCGTCACCTATCGCCTGTAATGCTTCCCGTGTGGGCTGGACATTGGGATGCAGCATCAATTCCTGTGGCGGCTGTTTCATCTCGTCAATGGCGGTTTCACCGTAAACCATATTACCTTCGGCATCCATCGCCACCAAATCCACCGGCTGTTCTGACATCGGGATTAAAAAGGCATCCACTTTCAGCAGGTTGCGGATGATATTAATCGCTTCAAGCGGACGTACGCTCAAATGATCCAGCGCCCGCAGCATGAGGTTACCGAGATTGTGTCCGGCCAGTTCGCCGTTACCGGCAAAGCGATACTCAAACATCGCTGAGGCGACGCTGGGTTCCGCAATCAGCTGGTTGAGGCAGTTACGCATGTCGCCCCAGGCGATCCCGCCTTCGGAGCGGCGAATACGGCCGGTTGATCCGCCGTTGTCGGTGGTGGTGACGATACCGGTGAGACGCGAGCCCAGCGGGGAAAGGGCAGACATCACGCGGCCTAAACCGTGTCCGCCTCCCAGTGCCACAACGCGATCAAGATCGGCCAGTGTGCGATTCATACTTCTCCTTAAAATCCGTTCGCGTGGCGAGGCTCTAAACGCTAAGCCCGCGCGGATGACATGCGTCAAAATCTGGATCGCATTTTAACGTATCCTGTCGCTAACATGCGGTGAAAATTCGATATGTATAAGAATATATAGCGAAAAGAGCACATGGAAGAGTGGCGAAATACACGCTACCATCATGCTTACCGCGCTGATCAACGGGTCAGCGTACACTCAAGCCTGAATGCCTAAGTCTGCGGATAGGGGGTTCAGGCCGTAGCCATCGAGCTGCCAGGGTGCAGGAAGAAATGACTGCATCTCCCAATCTGGAAAGGTGTTCTGGTGTCACAATTTACTGATGCATACGCGCGTAAGTTCTATTACCTGCGCCTGTCGGTCACGGATGTCTGTAATTTCCGCTGTACCTACTGCCTGCCTGACGGCTACAAACCGCAGGGAATTCGTAACAAAAGCTTTCTCTCTCTGGATGAAATCCGCCGTGTCACGCGGGCCTTCGCCGCTGCCGGCACCGAAAAAGTGCGGCTGACCGGCGGTGAGCCGTCGCTGCGCCGTGATTTCACCGACATCATTGCGGCGGTCCGTGAAAACGCTTCTATCCGCCAGATCGCGGTGACCACTAACGGCTACCGGCTGGCGCGTGATGTGAAGCAGTGGCGCGATGCGGGTTTAACCGCACTTAACGTCAGCGTCGACAGTCTGGATGCCCGTCAGTTTCACGCTATTACCGGTCAGGATAAATTCCATCAGGTGATGAGCGGCATCGATGCCGCGCTGGACGCCGGTTTTCGCCAGGTCAAAGTCAATAGTGTGCTGATGCGCGATCTCAACAGCCGTAATCTGGCGACGTTCCTCGACTGGATCCGCACCCGCCCGATCCAGCTGCGCTTTATCGAACTGATGGAAACCGGCGACGGCGGCACGCTGTTCCGCGATCAGCACGTTTCCGGCATGGTGATCCGCGATCAACTGATCGCCCAGGGCTGGCAGCGCCGCGAAAGTGGACGCAGTGACGGGCCGGCGCAGGTCTTTTACCATCCCGATTATGTCGGCGAGATTGGCCTGATCATGCCTTACGCCAAAGATTTCTGTGCCAGCTGCAACCGTCTGCGTGTCTCAGCGCACGGTAATCTTCACCTGTGCCTGTTTGGTGACGGCGGCGTACCACTGCGCGACCTGCTGGCGTCCGATGAGCAGCAGGCCGAACTGCAGGCGCGCATTGCCAGCAGCCTGGGGCAGAAAAAGCAGACCCACTTCCTGCATCAGGGCAACACCGGCATCACACAGAATCTCTCTTACATTGGCGGCTAATTTCAGGAGGAAGTATGGGTAAACCAGCCAGCGAATTTCAGGCATTGCAGATGGCGGTGATGACGGTGTCAGATCGCCGCGATGCCAGCAACGATACCTCCGGCGACTACCTGCGCGAGGCGGCAGCAGAAGCGGGCCATGAGGTGGTTGATCACGCCATCGTGCCGGATAATCTCTACCGCATCCGCGCCACCGTGTCGCGCTGGATCGCCAGTGAAGATGTACAGGTGGTGATTATTAATGGCGGCACCGGCTTTAACCTGAAAAACAGCACCCCGGAAGCCCTGCTGCCACTGTTTGATCGCGAGATTGACGGCTTTGGCGAACTGTTCCGGATGGTCTCCTATGAAGAGGTTGGCGGTTCAACATTGCAGTCGCGCGCCGTTGCCGGTCTGGCTAACGGGACGCTGATTCTGGCTGTGCCGGGATCGACAAGCGCCTGCCGTACTGCCTGGGAGCGGATTATTGCTGATCAGCTTGATGCGCGCACCGCGCCCTGTAATTTTGTCTCACATCTGAAGAAACGGTAAGAACGGTAAGTATGTCTCAACTCACACACATTAACGCCGCGGGCGAAGCACACATGGTGGATGTCTCCGCCAAGGCTGAAACCGTGCGCGAAGCGCGGGCAGAAGTGCTGGTGCTGATGCAGCCTGAAACGCTGCAGATGATCATTGAAGGCAGCCACCACAAAGGGGATGTCTTTGCCACGGCGCGCATCGCCGGGATTCAGGCAGCGAAACGCACCTGGGAGCTGATTCCGCTCTGTCATCCGCTGATGCTGAGCAAAGTGGAAGTGAATCTGGAAGCGGAACCGGATCATAATCGGGTTCGCATTACCACGCTCTGTCGCCTCACCGGCAAAACCGGCGTCGAGATGGAAGCGCTGACGGCCGCCTCGGTTGCCGCCCTCACCATCTACGACATGTGCAAAGCGGTGCAGAAAGATATCGTCATCGATCAGTTGCGTTTAATCAGCAAGAGCGGCGGTAAAAGCGGCGATTTCCAGGTGGTCGCGCATGATTAAGGTGCTGTTTTTTGCCCAGGTGCGTGAGCTGACCGGCACGGCATCACTTGAGGTCGGTGCTGATTACCCGGATGTGGCCACGCTGCGCAGTGCGCTGGCCGACCGCAACGATCGCTGGGCGCTGGCGCTGGAGTCAGGCAAACTGCTGGCGGCGGTCAATCAGACGCTGGTGCCGATGACGCATCCGCTGCACGCCGGGGATGAAGTCGCCTTTTTCCCGCCCGTGACCGGAGGCTGAGATGGAAACGCAGATTCGCGTTGGCCCTGCACCCTTTGATATGGCGGAAGCGTATCGCTGGCTGGCGGCCTGTGATGAAGATGGTGCGGTGGTAACCTTTACCGGCAAAGTCCGCAACCACAATCTGGGTGATAACGTGGCGGCGTTGACGCTGGAGCACTATCCCGGCATGACCGAAAAAGCGCTTCAGGAGATTGTGGATGCGGCGCGCGAACGCTGGCCACTGCAACGGGTTACCGTGATTCATCGCGTCGGCGAACTGTTTCCCGGCGATGAAATCGTGCTGGTGGGTGTGACCAGTGCGCATCGCAGCAGCGCCTTTTCTGCCGCAGAGTTCATCATGGATTACCTGAAAACCCGCGCCCCCTTCTGGAAGCGTGAAGCGACTGAGCAGGGCGATCGCTGGGTGGACGCCCGCGACAGCGATCACCAGGCAGCTCAGCGCTGGGACTAAGGCGGCGTTAATGGCTCAGCGGGCCAGACCCTTTTCGTCCGCTGAGTCTCCTCTGTGTATCCACACGCCACTGCCAGAAAACACGCTTATCACTCGCTTAAGGCTGCTTTAGCTGCTCCGCCGGGCCAAAGCCGGTCTGGCCGTGGCTGTGTTCACCACCGCCAGTGGTGCGCTTCAGCTGAATAACCTGACCCTTTTCCCAGGCATTGGCGCCCGGTGCCGCCGGATGCGCTACGATATCCGCTCGTTCGGCACGGATCTGTTTACTGTCGACGTCAAAGCGGCGATCGCGATCCGCCAGCAGTCGCGAATCCATCTGACCATCCTGTGTAAAGCCCATCATCAAGGCCGGAATGCCAATTGGCAGCGTTTTATCACGATCCGTGTGCCAGGTGTGCCAGGTCTTTCCGTAGGTGTTCGCGATGCGTGTCATCAGGGCATGGTCGGCGGCGGCGGGTAAGCCCGGCGCAATCAGCGTGCCCGATTTCACCTCATACTGATGGCTGTGCCACAGTTTCTTCTCTTCCGGCGGCAGGGTCTTAAACAGCCGTTCGCTGATAATGTACTCCACGCCCATCAGCCGTGCGTCGCGCGTATTGCCGTCGTAAATCACCGCCTGCATCACATCGTCGTTCAGCACGGTGACATAGTGGTGCGCCTCCATCTGACCGTTCCTGTCGCCGTTATAAAAATGGAAGCCATCGAGATAGGTGTTAATGGCGTCGATAGGCGGACGTGACTGCATCACGCTGGCACCCGTCTCCAGCACCTTAAGCGAGGAGGAGGTGGGCGCGCCCGGTGACTGCACCTGGGCAGGCGTATTATTGGCGCCGCAGCCGGTTAATAACAGGCTGAAGGCCGCAACAGGCCAGAGTTTAAACATCGTAAGTTCCTTTAACGTTAAAAAAGGTAACCTTAGTTCAGTTCTCGCCTGCCTGCGAAACGCTGGCAATGGTAGAGTAGGGCTTTCGTTCATTCTGAGGACAGGCATGTCATCCACCCCGATTCTGCAACGTCTGACACTGGTCGCCGCGCTGGTGCTGGTGGGTTGTAGCAGCAAGAAAACCCCTGAGGCGCCCGTGCGGCAGCCCGAAGATGTCAAAGCGCAGATCCAGCGACTGCTGCCGTCGCACGTCAGTAATAAAGCCGCATGGAGTGACGACATCTACACCACCTTCCGCACGCAGCAGATCGATCCCAGCGCCAGTAATCTCTGCGCAGTCATCGCCGTAGCGGATCAGGAGAGCAACTTCAGCGCGGAGGCCGCCGTACCGGGCCTGCCAAAAATTGCCTGGGGCGAGATCAACCGCCGTGCGGCGCAGGTGCATGTGCCGGCCTTCCTGGTGCGCACCGCACTGCTGATCAAGTCGCCGACCGGGGAAAGTTACGCGGCCCGTCTGGACAAGGTGCGCAGTGAAAAAGATCTCAGCGCTATCTTTGATGACCTGATCGACATGGTGCCGATGGGCCAGACGCTGTTCGGTAATCTCAACCCAATCCACACCGGCGGGCCGATGCAGGTCAGCATTGCGTTTGCCGAAGCACACGCCAAAGGCTACCCGTGGCCGATCGATGGCACCATCCGCCGCGAAGTCTTTACCCGTCACGGCGGAATCTACTTCGGCACTATGCATCTGCTCGGCTACCCGGCTGACTACAGTCAGCCGCTCTACCGCTTTGCCGATTACAATGCGGGCTGGTACGCCAGTCGCAATGCGGCCTTCCAGGCGGCGGTGTCACGCGCCACCGGCATGAAGCTGGCGCTGGATGGGGATCTGATTCTTTATGGATCGGATGCGGCAGGGGGGACTGAACTCGCGGTGCGCACACTGTCGAAGCAGATCGACATGAGCAACAGCGATATTCGCCGCGATCTGGAGAAAGGGGAAAAAGCGTCGTTCAGCGACAGTGAACTCTGGAAACAGGTCTTTACCCTGGCGGACAAAATGGCGGGTCGCAAACTCCCGCGTGAAATGCTGCCGGGCATCAAGCTGGAAAGCCCGAAAATCACCCGTAATCTGACCACGGCGTGGTTTGCGCAGCGCGTTGACAGCCGCTATCAGCAGTGCCTGTCGCGCCGTTAAGCGGCATGTTGTGGCGCAGTTGAGCTGAGCTGTGCCACACTTAGCCACTGGCATGTCTCCCGGTTGGGAGCGCATCTGTTCATCCGTCTAACAAGAGGTGCATCATGGACCGATATCCAAGAAATGATTCCATCGTTCAATCCGCATCTCGCGGTTTACAAGCCTATATGGCGCAGGTTTATGGCTGGATGACCTGTGGTCTGTTACTGACCGCGTTTGTCTCCTGGTATGCTGCGCGCACGCCTGCAGTGATGGAGATGGTGTTTGCCAATCGCATCACTTTCTTCGGGCTGATTATCGCGCAGCTGGCACTGGTCTTTTTCCTGTCAGGTATGGTGCATCGCCTGAGTGGGGCAGTGGCTACCGGACTGTTTATGCTCTATTCGGCCCTCACCGGCTTGACCATGGCGAGTATCTTCCTGGTTTACACCTACTCCTCCATCGCCAGCACCTTCTTTGTTACGGCGGGGATGTTTGGTGCAATGAGCTTCTACGGCTACACCACCAAACGCGATCTGAGCCGTTTTGGCAGCCTGCTGTTTATGGCGCTGATTGGCATTGTACTGGCGTCGCTGGTGAACTTCTGGCTGAAAAGCCCGGCGCTGATGTGGGCGATTACCTATATCGGCGTGGTGGTGTTCGTGGGATTAACGGCGTATGACACGCAGAAGCTGAAAAATATTGGTGAGCAGATCGATGCCCGCGACACGGAGAACCTGCGTCGCTACTCGATTATGGGTGCACTGACGCTCTATCTCGACTTCATCAACCTGTTCCTGATGCTGCTGCGGATTTTCGGCAACCGCCGTTAAGTCAGTGAGTCATTAGCAGGGAGGCGCATTATCTGCGCCTCCCTTTTTTTACGACTTCTGCAATTTCTGTTCGTTCTTCTGACGCAGATGCTTCGCCCGACTCTCCAGCCCCAGATAGAGCACCAGCGCTAACAGCAGCGGCAGGATAAAGTAGAGCACGCGATACGCCAGCAGCCCCGCAATAATGGTGCCATGCGAGACGTGCTGACCGCTGAGCAGCGCCAGGAAAACCGCTTCCAGCACGCCAATACCCGCCGGAATATGCACGATTACGCCCGCGATACTGCTGATCAGCAGCACGCCCAGCACCATCGGATAGCCTGTGTCACGTCCCAGCAGCAGCCAGATAATCGCGCCCATCACCATCCAGTTGGCGCAGGACACTGCGAACTGCAGCAGCGCCATGCGCAGCGAAGGCAGCTGCAGCGTCTGGCCTTTTACCGTCCAGCGCCGCTGCTTTGAGAAAGCGCAGGCCCAGAGATAAACCGCCACCAGTACCAGCAGAACCCCGCCAATTAACCGCAGTGTGGTCTCGCCGATAAACCAGCCGCTGGGGATCGAGACCATGCCGGCACTGAACACCACGCCCGCCAGCAGAATATAGCCCAGCCAGTTGGTCGCGATGCTCAGGGAGAAGATGCGGGTGATGGTGCCGCTATCGAGACCGAGTCTGGAGTAAAGCCGGTAGCGCATCGCCACACCGCCGACCCAGGTGCTCAGCGTCAGGTTAAAGGCATAACAGATAAACGACACCAGCATCACCTGACGCTTCGCCAGTTTGTGGCCGCAGTAGGCGCGGCCAATCAGGTCATAGCAGCCATACACCAGGTAACTCAGCACCACCAGTCCGGCGGCGGTCAGCACCACAAAACGGTTGTAATTAACGATGACGTTATAAACATCTTCCCAGTTCACTTTGCGGGCATAAACCACCAGCAAAACCACCACCGCGATGAAAAACAGTACGGTGAGGATTTTTTTCGCCAGTTGCCAGCGTGGATGTTTTTTTGCCATCAGGATTTTGCTCCCGGATTATCAGCTTCAACGCGATCCTGCGTTTCCATTTCAGGTTGTACCGGCGGACTCACCTGAGCCAGCAAGGGCGTATGCGCCGGAAGCCAGCCCGCGATGGCCGGGAAATGGCGCAGGAAGTGAAACACCACCACGCTTTTACTCAGTTGCCACCAGTTTCGCGGTGGCAGGTGCTCCTCCTGGACGCGCTTGCAATCATTGGCCAGCAGCGCTTCGAGGTTGTCACGCAGCGTCTGATTAAAGGGATGATCGTGAATGATCAGGTTGGCTTCCAGGTTTAAAGAGAGGCTGAGCGGATCGAGATTGCTGGAGCCGACGGTGGCCCAGTGATCGTCTTTTACAGCAATCTTGCCGTGCAGGGGACGACGAATATATTCATACACTTCGACGCCGCCATCGACCAGATAGTTATAGAGCAGCTCCGCACCCACTTTTACTATCGGCATATCTGGCTCGCCCTGAACGATCAGGCGTACCCGGACGCCACGCTGTGCGGCATTACGCATCTCACGCAGCAGCCGGTAGCCAGGAAAGAAGTAGGCGTTGGCAATAATGACATCCCGCTTCGCCTCGCGCAGCATCTCAAGATAATGCACTTCGATGTCGTCGCGATGCTCGTCGTTATCGCGATAAACATAGAGCACCTGGGCATCGCCAGGTGTAGCGTTCACTGCCGGACGATGAGAACGCGAGCCCCACCAGCGGCGGGTAGGTTGCTCGCTGCCAATCGCCTGTTGCAGATAGCGGGCAATATCGGCCACAACCGGGCCTTTGACCTGCACTGAGTAATCCTGTTTTGCCTCCGGGCCATAATCGGTGTTGTGTTCAGCCGAAAAGTTGATGCCGCCCACAAAGGCGACGACATCATCCACCACCACGGTTTTGCGGTGCAGACGGCGAAATACGTTGGTGCGCATCCCCATCACCAGCGGACGGGGATCGTAATAGATGAAACGTACGCCCGCGCTGGTCAGGCTGTTCACAAATTTATCTGAGAGTTCAGCGGAGCCATAACCATCGACCATCACTTCAACCCGCACGCCGCGCTGTGCCGCAGCCAGCAGCTCACGGTGCAGAGCGTTGCCTACCTCATCCTCAAACAGAATAAAGGTTTCAATTAATACCGTGCGTTCTGCCCGCTGAATCGCGCCAAAGACGCGCGGGAAAAACGCTTCGCCATTTTCCAGCAACAGCAGCCGGTTGCCTTCCTGCCAGCTAAAATTCATAGGTGGATCTCCACGGCCAGCGGTGCATGGTCCGACAGATGTGACCAGGGTTTACGTGGCAGCGCCCACGGATGACTGACCGTGGCGTTGCGCACATAGATGCGGTCAAGTCGCAGGATCGGGAAGCGTGCCGGAAAGGTCCGCGCCGGGCGTCCGGTTTTCATGCTGAATACCTCTTTCAAACCCGCACCCTGTTTTAAAATTGAGTTAGCGCGTCGCTGCCAGTCGTTGAAATCACCCGCCACGACGACCGGTGCGTCGCGCGGCAGCGAGTTAACCATTTCACATATTTTCTTCATCTGCGCGTGACGATGCGCCTCTTTCAGACCCAGATGTACGCAGATGACATGCAGCGTGCCGTGCGGTTCAGGCAGGGCAATCTGGCAATGCAGCATGCCGCGATTTTCACTGCCTGCCACCGAGATATCCCGGTTTTCATATTCGGTGATCGGGAAGCGTGACAGCACCGCATTGCCATGATGTCCCTCCGGATAGACCGCATTTCGCCCATAGGCGAAATCGTTCCATATGGTGTCGGCCAGAAACTCATAATGCGGAGAATCGGGCCACGCCTCATGATTAAGGGCATGAATAGCATGCGTGCCCATTACCTCCTGGAGAAAGACCACATCCGCCTCTGTTGCGCGAACGGCGTCGCGTAATTCGGGCAGGATGAATCGGCGATTAAACGGGGCGAAACCCTTGTGTGTATTGATCGTCAGGACTTTTATTGAAAATCCTTGCGTGTTTTGTGGCATACTCGCGACGCACTCCTTTTCATCATCATCAGAATCAAAGTGTAGTCTTTGTCACAAATGGGTGGTGAAAGAGGGCAATAATTAGGGCGTTATCCGAAAATTGTTTTACATTGAGGAAATCGTTTCCGGCTTCTGCCGGTAGCACTTGGGCGACCTGTTGGGTCTGCCAGGAGAACTGAATGAAATGGTCTAATCGTATTCAAATCATCACGGGTCAAACGTTATTGCATATTGCTATGCATTTACTGGTGATCGCTGCGCTGATCTGGGGCTGGAAGCACAAGGCTCTGGTTGATGTCTGCAGTACGCTGGTGGCGATGTATGCACTGGTTTTTGTTGCCATGCTGGTAACACAGCGCATCCCACGTTTACGTACTCTCGGCGATTATCTTGAAGAAGCGACCACCACTTACTACTTTGGCGCTGCCATGATGACACTGTTCCTGGTGTCGCGAATTTACCACAACAACCTGCTGCTGGCCTGTCTCGGCGTAGTGATGTTGCTGGGTCCGGCGCTGGTCTCGCTGCTGGCGAAAGAGCCGCCGCGGCGAATCGAAAACAAACGTAGTTAAGTTGAAGGCCACCGGAAGGTGGCCTTCCTGTTTTCAGGCGGTTAAGTTGTGTCAGTAAATGTGAGCTATCTCGCACACTGTCTATAAAGCTGATACACTCGCTCGCTTACGCATCGTAGTTTGTGCCCTTTTCACGCGTCAGCCCCAGCTGGCGTCATTATCCCTCTGAAAACTACACCGTGAATCACGGCCAGAGCGGACCGGAGTAAATCACGTAATGTCTTTTGACTCTCTCGGCCTGAGTGCCGATATTTTGCGCGCGGTCGCCGAACAAGGCTACAGCGAACCTACACCTATCCAGCGCCAGGCAATTCCTGTGGTGCTGGCTGGCCGCGATCTGCTGGCGAGTGCCCAGACCGGCACCGGCAAAACGGCCGGCTTTACTTTACCGCTGTTACAGAAACTCTCTGCCACTGCCACGCCAATCCGCGGTCGTCGCCCGGTGCGCGCCCTGATCCTGACCCCAACCCGTGAACTCGCGGCGCAGGTCGGTGAAAACGTCAGCGACTACAGCAAGTATCTTTCGCTGCGTTCGATGGTGGTGTTTGGTGGTGTCAGCATCAATCCCCAGATGGTCAAGCTGCGTGGCGGCGTTGATATTCTGGTCGCAACACCAGGCCGCCTGCTGGACCTGGCGCAACAGAATGCCGTTGACCTGTCACAGGTCGAAGTTCTGGTGCTGGATGAAGCGGACCGCATGCTGGATATGGGCTTTATCCATGATATCCGTCGTGTGCTGGCGCGCCTGCCGGCGAAACGTCAGAACCTGCTGTTCTCTGCCACCTTCTCTGATGAGATCAAAGGTCTGGCTGAGAAACTGCTGACCAATCCGGAAATGATTGAAGTGGCTCGCCGCAACACCGCCTCTGAGCAGGTTGCGCAGCAGGTGGCTTTCGTTGATAAGAAGCGCAAGCGTGAACTGTTGTCGCAGCTGATTGGCGAAGGTAACTGGCAGCAGGTGCTGGTCTTCACCCGTACCAAACACGGTGCGAACCACCTTGCCGAGCAACTGGGCAAAGATGGCATCAGTGCTGCAGCCATTCATGGCAACAAGAGCCAGGGTGCACGTACCCGTGCGCTGGCCGACTTTAAGTCAGGCGGTATTCGCGTGCTGGTTGCGACCGATATCGCGGCCCGTGGCCTGGATATTGAAGAGCTGCCACACGTCGTGAACTACGAGCTGCCTAACGTCGCCGAAGATTATGTTCACCGTATTGGCCGTACAGGTCGTGCAGCCGCGACGGGTGTCGCGCTGTCGCTGGTCTGCGTCGATGAGCATAAACTGCTGCGTGATATTGAGCGTCTGCTGAAGCGTGAAATCCCGCGTCTGGCCGTTGAAGGTTATGAACCCGATCCGAGCATCAAAGCGGAGCCGATCATTAATGGTCGTCAGCAGCAGTCTCGCGGCGGTGCAGGTGGCGGCGGCCGGGGTCGTGGTCAGGGCGGACAGGGTGCAGGCGCATCGCGTTCATCTTCATCCGGCGACAAGCGTCCTCAGGCGCGTCGTCAGAGCCAGGCCGCGCCTCAGGGCGATAAGCCCGCGTCGCGTCCACGTCGTCCGGCAGCCGCGAAGCGTACCGGTAACGTCTGAGTATGAGGGTTTTACTGGCGCCGATGGAGGGCGTGCTGGATTCACTGGTGCGCCAGCTGTTATCGGAAGTGAACGACTACGATCTCTGCATCACTGAGTTTTTGCGCGTGGTCGATCAACTGCTGCCGGTAAAATCTTTCTACCGTTTCTGCCCCGAACTGCATAACGCCAGCCGCACGCCTTCAGGCACGCGGGTGCGTATGCAGCTGCTGGGGCAGCATCCCGAATGGTTAGCCGAGAACGCCGCACGCGCGGTGGAGCTGGGTTCCTGGGGTGTTGATCTCAACTGTGGTTGTCCCTCTAAACTGGTCAACGGCAGCGGAGGCGGCGCGACCCTTCTTAAAGATCCCGATCTGATTTATCGCGGCGCGAAAGCGATGCGTGAAGCCGTCCCTGCGGATTTACCGGTAACGGTAAAAGTGCGGCTCGGCTGGGATTCCAGTGCCCACAGTCTGGAGATTGCCGATGCGGTTCAGCAGGCGGGAGCCAGCGAGCTGACGGTGCATGGGCGGACCAAAGAAGAAGGCTATCGCGCAGAGGCGATCAACTGGCAGGCAATTGGCGAGATTCGTCAGCGGCTGCGCATTCCGGTGATTGCCAACGGCGAGATCTGGGACTGGCAAAGCGCGCAAAATTGTATGGCAGTGACGGGCTGCAGTGCGGTAATGATTGGCCGTGGTGCACTGAACATCCCCAACCTGAGCCGGGTGGTGAAATACAACGAACCACCGATGTCCTGGACGGATGTGGTGCGGTTACTGCAGAAGTACAGCCGGCTGGAGAAGCAGGGCGATACCGGCCTCTATCACGTGGCGCGTATCAAACAGTGGCTGGGTTATCTGCGCAAAGCCTATGGCGAAGCCGATGGCTTATTCAGTGAAATCCGCGCGTTAAAAAACTCCGGCGATATTGCGCAGGCAATCGATCGTCACGCGATTGTTCACGGTTTGTGATAAAAAATCAGGCGACCCCTTCGCGACCTGACGGTATAGTGGGCAAAATTTCCTATACCACTAGCCTGCTATGTCTGACACCGCTGTACTGAGCAACAGCCAGCTCAACAAACGAATCCTCTCCGTTATTATCTTCACTTTCTTCTGTTATCTCTCCGTCGGACTGCCGCTGGCCGTACTGCCGGGCTTTGTCAAAAATCATCTTGGCTTCAGCTCCTTTATTGCCGGACTGATTATCAGCATTCAATATTTTGCGACGCTGCTCAGTCGTCCGCAGTCGGGCCGTCTGGCCGATCGGCTGGGGCCAAAACGGGTGGTGATGCTGGGACTGCTCTGCTGCGGCATGAGCGGGGTGCTGACTATCGTGGCCGCAATGCTGAGCAGCTGGCCGTGGCTGAGTCTGGCGCTGCTGGCTATCGGGCGACTGTTTCTCGGGGTAGGCGAAAGCTTCAGCAGCACGGGCTCTACGCTGTGGGGCATGAATATCGTCGGGCCGTTGCAGACCGCGCGCGTCATCTCCTGGAACGGTGTCGCCACGTATCTGGCGATGGCTGTGGGTGCACCGCTGGGCGTGCTGCTCAACAATCAATTTGGCATGAGTGGATTTGCCGGACTGATTGCGCTGATGGGCGTCGCCGGTTATCTGATGGCCAGCCGCAAACCGTCGGTCACCGTCAGCGTCGGCGAGCGCATTCCGTTTCACCGCGTCTTCTCCCGCGTCTGGCTTTATGGTCTGGCGCTAGGCTTCGGCACGATCGGTTTTGGCGTCATCGCGACCTTTATTACCCTCTATTTTGCCAGTCGTGACTGGCAGGGCGCAGCCTATGCGCTAACGCTGTTCAGCCTGGGTTTTGTGCTGGTGCGGCTGGGGTTTGGTCGCTTTATTACCCGCTTTGGTGGATTGCGTGTGTCGCTATTCTCTTTTCTGCTGGAGTGTCTGGGACTGCTGATTATCTGGCAGGCGGATAGCGCCTGGCTGGTGGGCGTGGGCGCATTCCTGACCGGCAGCGGTTTTTCGCTGGTCTTTCCGGCGCTGGGTGTTGAGGCGGTAAAAAGGGTTGAGCGTCAGGATCAGGGCTCGGCGCTGGGAACCTATTCCGCTTTCCTCGATCTTGGGCTGGGTTTAACCGGCCCGGTGGCGGGACTGTTTATCGGACACTGGGGAATGCAGTCGGTTTATCTGGCTGCTGCGATGATGGTGCTGGGCGCATTACTGATTACGCTGCGGCTCTATGGGCAACAACGGCTCAGCGCCTGATTATGGTCAGCATTGGCTCACCCCCTGACTGGTGGTGAGCCAGAGATGCATCAGAAATGGGTAAACAGCCAGTAGAGCAGGGCGGAAAGCAGAATAGAAACCGGCAGTGTTAATATCCAGGCGACAGCCAGATTACGCAAGGTTGAAAACTGCAGACCTGAGCGGTTGGCCGCCATGGTGCCTGCCACGCCAGACGACAGCACATGTGTAGTCGACACCGGCAGGCCAAAGCCATCCGCTGCGCCTATCGTCATCATCGCCACCAGTTCGGCGCTGGCACCCTGCGCATAGCTCAGGTGCGTTTTCCCAATTCGTTCTCCCACTGTCACCACAATTCTGCGCCAGCCCACCATGGTGCCAAGACCCAGCGCAATCGCCACCACCACTTTCACCCACATCGGGATAAAGCGGGTGGCGCTGTCGAGTTCCGCTTTCACCGCCTTAAGGTTGCGTTCCGTCTCCTGTGGCATTGCAACTTTCGTGTTTTGCAGATGCTTAATCGACTCTGAGGCCAGATACATCTGGTTGCGGGTGTTGGTCACCGCCTGAGCAGGAATATTGTCCATGGAGCCGTAACGGCGAATCTGATCGCCTACCTCGTTCAGCGTCCTCGCCAGCGCCGGCAACACATCGGCATTCATCTGGTTACTGCCGACAAAGCCGGTCAGCACGTCGCGGGCCGCCGGCGGGTTCGCCGTCGCCGGTTGCAGCTGCAACAGCTGATGCGCGGTCACTTCAGTCAGCGCGGCTACGCGTGGGATCTGATCGGCAGGCAGCGATCGGTTGAGGGCGTAGGCGATCGGCATGGTACCGACCAGGATCAGCATAATCAGCCCCATCCCTTTCTGCCCATCGTTGGAGCCGTGCGCAAATGAGACGCCGGTACAGGTCAGGATTAGCAGGCCACGAATCCAGACCGGTGGTGGTTGATCGCTTTTTGGCGCCTGATAAAGCTGCCGATTGCGGATAAAGATCTTCATTACCCAGAGCAACAGCCCGGCGCAGACAAAGCCGACCACCGGTGACAGTAGCAGAGCGTAGCCCACCTTCAGCGCCTGATCCCAGTCTACGCCGCTCACACCGCTGCGCCCGTGCAGCATGGCGTTGGCAACCCCGACGCCAATAATCGAGCCAATCAGGGTATGCGACGACGACGACGGCAGGCCGAAATACCAGGTGCCGAGATTCCAGATAATGGCGGAGAAAAGCAACGCATAGACCATGGCGAAGCCGTTGCCGCTGCTGGCCTGCAGGATCAGCTCGACCGGCAGCAGCGAGATAATGCCAAATGCAACCACGCCGCTGGAGAGCAGCACGCCCATAAAGTTACAGAAACCGGACCAGACCACCGCGACGCCGGGCGTGAGCGAGTGTGTGTAAATCACTGTAGCAACTGCATTGGCGGTATCGTGGAAACCGTTGACGAACTCAAAGCCGAGCGCAATCAGCAACGCCAGTCCCAGCAGAAAGAACGGCAGATAGCTGGTGACCGGCATATTGGTCTGTTCGACGTCATTGACCAGGTTGAGTCCGGCGAAGGCCAGTCCGGCGACCAGCAGAATAAAAAATAGCGGCTTGCTGAAGCGACTGCCCTTGCCGTTGAAATCGGGCCGTCCCTGGGCTGATGAGGAGGAGAGACTGTTTTCGCTCATGGTGTACCTCATATGGCTGATGCCGGATGCTGATATGCATCGGGTTAACGGAGTGTGATACGCGCTTTATATGACAGATTAATGATGGTCACGTGGGGAAGGAGAGGAGAAATATTCGTCAATTTGCCTTTATGCAGGCAATAAAAAAGCCAGCGACAGGCGCTGGCTTCTGAGGGCAGAGTGACAGTTACGAGCTGGTATTTGCCGCTGCTGCTGGCGCTGCAGGTGTTACCGGCGCAGCAGGTGCAGCAGGTGCAGCTGGCTCAGTGGCTGGCTGCTGTGGCTGAGTAGCATCGCTGCTTGCACCCTGTGGCGTTACCGGCGTCATTGGCTCTTCCTGAGGAGCAGCCTGTGAATTTTCGGGTACCGGAATCGGCGCAGTCTGGACATTGTTTTCCACACCATTCACTTTTACTGGCATACCGGTACGGCTCTGAATCGCGGCATTAACCTGATCCTGATTCACGCTGGCATCAACCACAATTTTGCTCACGGCCTGAGTCAGGGTAATCGGCACCAGCTCACGTGAGTTGAACTGCTCTTCAGTGGTCGACAGTGGGTTATGCACTTCCACATAACGTGAACCGTCCGGCTCTACAGTCGCTTTCACGGGCTGATCAACGAACTGTACGCGTGTGCCAACCGGCACATTCTGATACAGCCATTTGATATCGTCAGCACGCAGACGCACACAGCCATGGCTCACGCGCAGGCCGATGCCGAAGTTGGCGTTGGTGCCGTGAATCGCATAGAGACGACCAATGTAAAGCGCGTAAAGGCCCATTGGGTTATCCGGGCCTGCCGGGAACACCGCTGGCAGCGTTTCGCCGCGAGCCGCGTAGTCCGCATGCATACCTTTGGTTGGCGTCCAGGTCGGGCCATCTTTCTTACGTTCTACCGCGGTAGTCCAGCTGATCGGCGTATCTTTACCCAGTTCACCGATACCAATTGGCAGAACCACGACGGTTTTGCTGCCCTTCGGGTAGTAGTAAAGACGCATCTCCGCGCTGTTAATCACAATGCCTTCACGCGGTGCGTCAGGCAGGATCAGCTGCTGTGGGATGATCATTTTGCTGCCAGCCTTTGGCAGATAAACGTCAACGCCCGGATTGGCTTCCAGCATATTGCTGAGGCCCATCTGGTACTGTGCCGCAAAAGCTTCCAGCGGCAGTTTGCTGTCTTCAGGAACAGTAATTTCGATATTTTCCCCGATCAGACGGCTGTTGGCCGGCGGCAACGGGTAAACCACAGCAAAGGCTGACTGGCTGAACGCCGCCAGAGCCAGTGCGATTGAAGCGAAAGCGCGAATGATTTTCATATTTTACAATTCTTTATCGCCATATTTCAGGCTGTTCAGTGTGTCGAATTCATGCTGGCCAATGTGACCTGCTGCGCATTATATGTTCATTAAACTGACGTTGTGAATCGGGATTTTAACCTCCCTGCAATACTTTACGTAATTTCAGCGCGGATGTTAGCGCATTTCCGTGAATCAGGAGGGTAAAAATGGGGCTTTCCGGGGTTACCACCGATTAAGGTTGCCACTGCGTCTGTTCGCCACTGAGTTTGCGGTTCAGGAAAAAGGCGGCACTGATCAACGCCAGATGAGTCAGCGCCTGCGGTGTATTCCCCAGCGCATGGCCGTGACTGTCAAACTCCTCGGCATAAAGGCCCAGCGGATTGGCGTAGCTCAGCAACTTCTCGAATTCAAAATGCGCCTCCTGAATCCGCCCTGCGCGTGCCAGACATTCGACATACCAGAAGGAGCAGGCGCCAAACGAGCCTTCCGATCCTTTAAGACCGTCGGCGGGCGTCTCATGCGTATTGTAACGCCGCACCATACCATCACTCACCAGGTTGGCTTTGATCGCATCCAGTGTGGCAATCCAGTCCGGATCGGTGGCACCAACAAAGCGTACCAGCGGCATCAGCAGCATGGAGGCGTCAAGGTATTCGCCATGCCGGGTCGAAGAGAAGTGACCGCGTTCGCTGTTCCAGAAGTTCGCCCAGATATCTTCGCGGATCTCACGGCGTGCCCGATCCCAGCGCTCGTAAGGCATCGGCAGGGATCGCTTCATGCCGAGACGCAGCGCACGATCCATCGCTACCCAGCACATCAGACGTGAATGCAGGAAATGCTCCGGTTCGCCGCGCATCTCCCAGATACCGGCATCGGGCTGATCCCAGTTCTCGCTTAGCCAGTCGATCATTTTGACCACATGTTGCCAGCCGCGCTGAGAGATCGCCTCGCCATATTTGTTGGCCAGATAGACCGCATCCATCAGTTCGCCATAGATATCGAGTTGCGTCTGCTGCCAGGCATCATTGCCGATGCGCACCGGTCGGGAGTCGGCATAGCCGGAGAGATTCAGTAATTCCATCTCATGCAACTCAGTGCCGCTGTCGAGACGGTACATCACCTGCAGGCGCATCTCATCATGATGGCTGTTTTCAACGCAGCGACCCACCCAGTGAGTAAAGTGTTTAGCTTCATCGATATAACCCAGCCGCATCAGCGCATACATGCTGAAGGACGCGTCGCGGATCCAGGAGGCGCGATAGTCCCAGTTGCGTTCGCCACCCAGTTCTTCAGGCAGACCAAACGTTGCCGCCGCCGCAATGGAGCCGTGCTGATACGAAGTCAGGAGCTTCAGGACCAGCGCCGAACGCTGCACCATTTCACGCCAGCGTCCCTGATAGGTGCTGTGGCTGCTCCAGTGTCGCCAGTAATTCAGTGTCTCTTCAAAGCAGTGTTCAGTGGCCAGCGCTTCGATATGCGCATCATCCACGCTGCCAAATTCGAACTGCGCATATTCGCCGGGCTGTAACGTGAAGTGGGCAGTCGCACTCTCATCCTCCAGCGTCATCACCACCGAGGCTGCAAGGCGCAGCGACGGCTGGCCCTCAGCATGAAAGTCGATACAGCCATTATGCGCTTCTGCACGGGTCTGCGCCCGGGCATAGTCGTGGCGGGGCGAACAGCGCATCTGAAAGGTTGCACTGCCGCGGACCATTTTGAGCCGACGGATCAGGCGCGGCATCTTATCCCTGTCATCACAAATCGGCATGTAGTCGGTGATTTCTGCCACGCCTTCATCATCCAGCCAGCGGGTCTGCAGGATGTTGGTGTCGGGCAGGTAGAGTTGCTGACGTCGTGCATTGGGCCAGTCAGGAGCCAGAGAGAAAAGTCCGGCGTCATCGCTATCGAGCAGGGCGGCAAAGACCGACGGGCTGTCGAGTTCAGGCCAGCAAAGATAATCAATGGTGCCGTCATTGGCGATCAGCGCACAGGTGCGCAAATCGCCAATGACACCGTGGTCTTCAATCTTACGTTTTACCTTACTCATTCTCATCTCCCTGTCAGTGTCCCTGCTAACTATAGCTGAGCTATTCGATGCGGCTTCGGTTGGGCACAGATGGTTAACGTAAGGTTGAATAAGGCAGGGAAGGGAAAGCGCGTAGAACAGGGAAGGTGAAACTGACGACGTGGTCAGCAGGGTGCCCGGGCGCTGATGCGTGTCTGGCGACCCTGCTGACGTTCACTGCCAGTGACGCCTGCTGGCAACGGCGTTGTTTATTTCATTTATTCCTGATCGGCCCGACGGTTATGCCAGCGGCGGATGAACCAGCGCAGCACAAAGGCAAAGATGACCGCGCCCACCAGCCACAGCAGATGCTTCAGATGCTGATCGAGTTTGTGCAGCCACGGCGCGATGATGCCGCCCGCGAAATAGCCGAGGGTCACGAAAATCACGGCCCAGATGGCCGCTCCGATAACGTTAAGAATGAAAAATTTCATTGGATTAAGGCGGCTGGCACCGATAATAATCGGGCCAATCAGTCGGAAGCCATACATAAAACGCACGCCAATTACAAACAGGCTGGGACGGCGTTTAATCAGTCGGTTCGCCTTGACCACTTTATCCTGATGCTTTTTAAAGCGGCGCAGGATGCGCGTGCCCCAGCGGCGGCCTACCCAGTAGAGCAACTGATCGCCGACAATGCCGCCACCCATCGCGGCCAGCACCACTCCGACGTAATGCAGCAACCCCTCATGCGCGGCAACGCCGCCCAGCAATGTAAATGTTTCCCCTTCGGCAATACAGCCAATAAAAAGTGCCAGATAGCCGTACTGTGTAATTAATGCGTTGATATCCAGATGCAAAATGACTCTCCCTGTGCATTGGGTGATGGTTTCTTTCAGTCTATACGCGATTTGGCCTCCCTTCCGCCCGTGCACGATGGAGGGGTTTATTTACGCTGTTTTTTTGTCCGGTCACCACGAAAGTTTTACTGCCGTTTATACTTGAGAAGACGCTGCCCCCAAAGACGCATGCATCACCGGGCGGCCCATCGCATCAGAGGAGTGACTGTATGAACCATGTCTGGGGACTTCTGGCGCATCCGAACCAGGAAATGCGTCATATCAAGCAAGAGAATGAAAGCGTATCGCACCATTACACCCATCATGTTCTGCTGATGGCGGCGATCCCGGTGATCTGCGCCTTTATCGGAACAACTCAGCTGGGCTGGAATCTGGGCGACGGGCAATATGTGCAACTTAATCTGGCGACCGGGATCGGGCTGGGCATTCTGTTCTATCTGATTATTCTGGGTGGCGTGGCGGTAATGGGACGCGTGATTCACTGGATGGCGCGGGATTACCCTCAGCGTCCCGGCGTTCAGCGCTGTACGGTCTTTGCCGGTTACGTCGCTACGCCGCTGTTCCTGAGCGGACTTGTCGCACTCTATCCGCTGGTCTGGCTCTGTGTGCTGGCAGGTGCGCTGGCGCTGCTTTACACCGGCTATCTGCTCTATATCGGCATCCCCCTGTTTCTGAATATCGACCGCGAAGAGAGCCTGCGCTTTTCCGGCTCAACGCTGGCCATCGGCGTGCTGGTATTTGAAGTGTTACTGGCATTAACTGTCGTGCTGTGGGGATATGGACCGCATCTTTTCTGATAGACCTCTGCCGCCGCTCTGGCGGCAGTTCTCTTTTTACGCCCGGAAACAATCTCACCAGGAAATTTCTTAACCTTACGGGTATGATACCGCTGCCAGCCCGCGCTGCGATTTTACTGAGGCGGGCGGCCTGTGTCGGTCTGACACAGTACATCTTCATAACCGGGTTTTTTTCTACGATGCCTGCAAAAATTCGTTTTACTCTGCTTTCGCTGGCGCTGCTCGTTTCAGGGCAGATTGTTTCACTTCCGGCGCAGGCGACTACCACACTGTCGCAACTTGCGCCTATCGCTCAGCCGCAGATCGCCTCTGGCAGTGCGATGATTGTCGACCTCACCACCAATAAAGTGCTCTTTTCCAGCCATCCGGATCGGGTCAGGCCTATCGCGTCGATCACCAAGCTGATGACGGCGATGGTCGTGCTGGATGCGCATCAGCCGATGAACGAGATGATACCTGTCGATATCAGCCAGACGCCGGAAATGCGTGGTGTCTTCTCACGCGTTAAGCTCAACAGTCAGATCAGCCGCCGTAATATGATGCTGCTGGCACTGATGTCCTCGGAAAACCGTGCTGCTGCCAGTCTCGCGCACGCCTATCCGGGCGGTTATAACGCCTTTATCCGGGCAATGAACGCGAAAGCGCGATCGCTGGGCATGAAACAGACCCGCTATGTCGAGCCGACCGGTTTGTCGACGCAAAACGTCTCAAGTGCACAGGACCTGGTTAAGTTGCTCAAAGCCACACGGGAATATCCGGAGCTGGGCGCGCTTAGCACCACGAAAGAAGAGACGGCGGTTTTTGCTCATCCGAGCTATGCGCTGCCGTTCCGCAACACCAACCATCTGGTCTATAAAAATGACTGGCATATTCAGCTGACCAAAACCGGTTACACGGATGAGGCAGGCCACTGCCTGGTGATGCGTACCATGATTAATAATCGTCCGGTGGCGCTGGTGGTACTGGATGCCTTTGGCAAATATACCCACTTCGCCGACGCTAACCGTCTGCGTAGCTGGATCGAGACCGGTAAAGCGGCACCGGTCCCTGCGGCCGCACTGGCTTATAAAAAACAGAAGTCGGGCCAGGTCGCCAGCAATGGTGCCAGCAGTGCCGGCGTCGAGTAAAAATAGCCGACATGTTGTATTGCGCGACAGGCATTGCCTGCAGGCTGAGCAGGATGCCAGAATAGAATGTGGTCAGAGGCTTCAGGCCCTTTTTTGCCTCTGACCGCCCGGAATCAGCCCCAAAAAATGCCCGTTATTCCTATGTTGCCCTCCCTTGCAAAGCCCTACACTACGCGCGACTGGCGAGGGAAGATCGCCTGATTTAAGCTGCCGGAATCTTACTCATATGTTTATACGATCCTTTTTTGCATTGTTAATGCTGGCGCTGGTGGGGTTTGCCCCGGCGCTGGCGCTGGCCGCGGATGATACGGCCACGCCTGCTCAGGAACAGGATGCGCCGCCGAAGCTGAATGCTGCGGTGGAACTGCCGAAAATGCAGAAGATCCTCGATAAAATTAAAAGTCAGGTCTCCGTCGATGCCGGCGAGAACAAGCTGACACAGCTGAATGAAATGGCGCTGGAACTGTCAGGTAACGCCGATACACTTGGCCAGGCATTGGTTCCCGATCGCCAGCAGGTGGAAGCGCAGTTGCAGGTGCTTGGGCCGGCCCCTAAAGCCGACAGCGGTGTGAAAGAAACACCGGAAGTGACGCGCAAGCGAAACACGCTGGGGAGTCAGAAAAGCAAACTCGACGACCAGATTAAACAAGCCGAAGGCATTAAAAATGGCGCGCTGATGCTCTCTTCGCAGATTGTTAACCTGCGTCGTGATCAGCTGAAAAGCCAGCTGGCGCTCAACTCCGGCAGTATCCTCGGTGCGCGCTTCTGGTCACCGCTGCTCAGCGCTCAGGATCTGGAGGGCGAGAAAATTGGGGAGTTCCTGCAGGAGTTGCAGGACACCGCCGCGCTCTCATGGGAGCCGGGCTGGCGCGTGGGTAGTGTCTTCTGGCTGCTGGCGGCAATGCTGGTGATGACGGTGGGGCGTCGCTACTGCGAAGAGTTTCTGGCCTGGATCAGCATTAATAAACTGCCGGAAGGGAAGCTGCGTCGTAGTTTCCTGGCGGCAGCGGTAGCGCTGACTACGCTGGCGGCTGTTGTCCTCACCTTTAACTTTCTCTCTCTGGCCTTTACCCGCCGGGATGAGGTCTCTGAAAACGTTCAGGACTTTGTTGATCGTCTGGTGCAGCTAAGCGTCTTTTGTGGCCTGATTGCCGGACTGGGGCGCGCATTCCTCTCTACTCGCAGACCCAGCTGGCGCTTACCGGCTATCTCCAATGAAGTGGCGATGGCATTAAAGCCTTTTCCACCCATCACCGCTGTGCTGGTGTTTATCTTCCAGACGGTCGAGGCGTTTAACTACAGCGTCGGCACCAGTCTGAATACCACCATTTTTGCCAACGGCCTGACGGCACTGTTGATTGGCAGTACTGCACTGGCGATCAGCATGCGCACCAACCGCGTACGCCGTCGCCTGACCCAGGCGGGCACACCGCCGGAAGCACGCTCAACGCTGGTCGGGCTGATTCAGATGGGCCTGACGCTGACCGCGGTTGCCATCCTCGTGTCGCTGCTGATCGGTTACGTTACGCTGGCGCGCTTCCTGAGTTATGAAGTGATCTGGTGCGGTCTGCTGTTTGGTTCGTTCTACTTCCTGAGTCACCTGCTCAAGGATGGTTGTGAGAGTCTCTTTTCGACCAGTAATGCCACCGGTCGACGCATTCAGAGTTCACTTAACATCAATGAGCGTCATTTGCAGCAAACGGCTACGCTGCTGACGGCCATCGGTAAAACCTTCCTGGTGCTGGTGGTGGCGCTGGCGCTGGTCAACGGCACCTTTGCCTCTTCAACGCCGATTGAGCTGCTGCAAAAAGTCATTGAGTTCTGGGGCGGTAAAGGCCTCGAATCCCTGAACATTGTGCCAGCGCATATGGTGAATGCGATAATTTGCCTGATTGTCGGCATCTATGTGCTGCGTTCGGTGCGTCGCTGGCTTGATACCGATTTCCTGCCAAAAACCACCATGGATGTGGGGATGCGGGTGTCGCTGGTGACGCTGTTCAGCAACATCGGTTATGTGCTGATTATTCTGCTTACCCTGTCGATTATGGGGCTGCAGTGGAACAAGCTGGCCTGGATCGTCAGTGCGTTGTCGGTTGGTATCGGTTTTGGCTTACAGGAGATCGTGAAGAACTTTATCTCCGGTCTGATTCTGTTGACCGAGCGGCCAGTGAAAGTCGGCGATCTGGTGAGCATCAGCGGCATTGAAGGGGATATTCGCCGGATTAATGTGCGTGCCACGGAGATTCAGCTGGGCGACAAATCCACCGTAATTGTGCCGAACTCGCAGTTTATCTCGCAGAACGTGCGCAACGCGACAATGGGTAATGCGCAGGGTGTGGTCACCATTACGCTGACCTTCCCGCTAAATATCGACCCGGTAAAGGTGCGCGATATTCTGCTGGAAGTTTATAACGAAAACGAACGTATTCTGGAAACACCTGAGCCATCGGTTTCGTTTAAAGATCTG
This sequence comes from Pantoea sp. ANP04, assembly GCF_041982285.1. Classification (NCBI taxonomy): domain Bacteria; kingdom Pseudomonadati; phylum Pseudomonadota; class Gammaproteobacteria; order Enterobacterales; family Erwiniaceae; genus Pantoea; species Pantoea sp. ANP04. The sequence continues at coordinate 56,894 of NZ_JAUTYS010000005.1, forward strand.
ACCCAGCAAGGGATTGTCCTGAGCGTCACCGGTAATGTTGCCGGTCAGCGGCAGATAGCAGGAGCGAAGAGCGATCTGCTGTTCGATATTCTGACGCGTCTGCGTAAAGAGGGCATTCTGCTCTCCACTCCGCAGACCATGATTATTGAGCGCCGTCAGCAGATAGCAGATGTGGAGCCGGTACCCGAAGAGAAGCTGGTTTAAAAGAACCCGTTTCAGAGGTGAAAGGGCCGACGTCTGTCGGCCTTTTTTATGTCCAAAACACGGGCTTTTAAGCCTGTTTTCTCACTCCCGCTGACTACAACGTTTCCTCACGGCTGGTGCGCTGGCCATCGCTGCTCACCGACCGAATGGCGACAGTACCGTTGACCTGCGGCGGTCTGTTGGCGTCGTAGCGCTGCCAGTTCTCACCCTTGTCCAGGCTGTATTCCAGCGTAATGCCAGGCAATGCCACGTTCATCAACAGAATACCATCAGCAATTTTTGCTCCCGGTACGGGCAGGCGATAATCAATACCCGCTTTATCCAGTTTTGCCAGTTCCCGTTGTCCCAGCAGGTTGGCAAATCGCTGCCAGTCGTTCAGAAGCGCCTTCTGATCAACAAGTTGTGTTTTGCCACCGGTATACTCCTCACCCGGCTGATAGTCCCGCTCCCAACTGGCGCGGTGCCAGCTGCGTTCTGCGACTGAAAGGAGGCGAGGATAGTTCATGTACTCCATTTGATCGTCAGTGCGCACGGTCTCGCTCCACAGCTGGGCCGAAATACCATAAGCCCCTTTCCAGGGTTTCGCGGATTTGGCGCTGAAAACGTTACCGTCGCGATCTACCGAAGTTTCAGCATTCTGCGGCAGGTTGTCCGGTGCGAAGCCAAAGATTTTTCGCTCATCGTTGAAGCGAGTGCCCCAGTAATAGCCGCGCTCCAGTGGGTTAACTTCATACGGGAAGTCCAGATAGAGGTAGTCAGGGCTGGAGATGACTACGTCGTACCCTTTCTGTGACCAGTCACCGGCGCTGTCAAAACCGCCCCAGTAGAGGGTATCCCAGAAGTTGACTGCGACACGCGGCGTCGCGAACTCTCCGGCATGTTTGACATCTTTCAGGCCATCCTGCCAGGCCTGCATTTTGCCAATACCGTGCCGGTTCACGATTTCGTTCACGGTCAGGGCAAAATAGCTCGGCAGATGGGCCAGATCTTCCACTTTGCCGCTTTTCACCAGTGCCTGACAGGCCTGTGATTTTGCCCATGGCAAATCTTCGCGGCTCAGGTCTTGCAGACCGGTACCCGGTTTTGGACTGTTTTTGTCAGAGTAGCCTGCGCCCAGCCGGATATTCTTCGCTTCATCACCGCCAAAATGCCAGACGCTGAGTGGCTGGCCTGCCTCCTGGTGCATCGCCTTGATTTCACCAATCACTTTGTCCACGAAGCGTTGTGAACTTTCAATGCAGGGGTTGAGATAGCTGGTACGGTCGTAAAACTGCACTGAGGTGGTGTTGGAGTTATCGGTCGGATCGATCAGGCGCCAGGCGTTAGCCTCGTCAGGTTTCCCCTCCTTCATCAGCCGCTGATAGCGCGCTTCCATTGAGATGACCGCCGCCCGGGCATGGGCGGGCATGTCAATTTCCGGGATGACCTGAATGTGGCGCGCCTGCGCATATTTAACAATCTCTATATAGTCAGCGCGACTGAAATAGCCGCTGCCATTGTTATCACTGAAGGGGCCGGAACCCAGTTGCGGCAGCAGACACTTTTGTTCGGAAAGATCATGACAGCGTTTCGCACCCACTTCCGTGAGTTCCGGTAAGCCGGGAATCTCAATCCGCCAGCCTTCATCATCACTGAGGTGGAAATGGAAACGGTTCATCTTCCACGATGCCATCTGATCAAGCTGTCGCATCACCGCCTGTTTACTGTGGAAGTTACGGGCAACGTCAAGGAAGGCACCGCGATAAGCAAAGCGCGGCGCATCATGGGCTTCCAGCGTGGCAATCCGTGGCGCGCCCTCTGAGGGGACCAGTGACAGAATCGACATCAGACCGTAGAACGCACCGGCAGCGTCGTAGCCGACTATGCTCGCACGGCGGGAAGTAATATCGAGGTCGTATGCGCCCGATATCGCTTTTTTGCCGCTAAAGTGACCCGGTTTGACCTGCGTGTTAATAGCGAATCCATCAGGCGATTCTTTGAGGCCAAGCAGTGCCATACGCTGTCTCACTGCCTCAGCGGTTTCACGGCTCAGTCCAGTCAGTGACAAGGTGACGCCACGGCTGAGATCGGCATCCTGCGAACGAAGTTTAACGTCCAGCGGCGTGGGTGTGATTTGCCCCCGCAATGCTGAGGCTGGCAGGGTGGCGACATCGCTGTTTTTCTCAAACCGGCTGACAGGCTGCATCAGGACGTTATTGTCATCGGCACTGCGTCGCCAGTGGTTATCCAGCGGCAATACAAACTGGCTGGGATCTTCGTAGTCAGTGCTGACAATAATTTTTGGCGTCGCCTCAACGGAGGTGACATACCAGCGCGGCATCACATCAGTCACGAACAGTTGCCAGTATTCGTTAACGATGGGGATCTGCACTGATTCGCCCGCGCCAATACCCGTGAATTTCTCTGTTGGCTCCAGTCGCGTTAAGTCTCCGACCAGATGCGTCAATGTAAACTGATCGTTATCGACCCGCAGCGTCTGGCGGATGTTGCTCATGTAGATGGCCCAGTTTTTGTCGGTCAGTGCAGGGCCGTTATTGGTCAGCGTGATAATGGCGCGGTTACAGGAGGCAAAATCGGCGCCTAACGCGGCGCAATCTGTACCGTGCAGTCCCGCCTGGTTGTCTGTTACCTGATAGGTCACGCCAAACTGGCTGATTTGATCAACCACCTTCTGCCCTGACGAGCTGGCGTGGCCTGTGGCGGTAACGCTCAGCAGAGTGAGCGCGATAAGGCTTAACTTGAACATGTTGATTCATCCTTAATGGTGAAAATAGTTCCGAAAGTCCGCAGGGCGTCAGAACAGCGTAAACGGCGCGATAACAATAAATTTGATGTCCTTCTCGTCCTGGAAAATGTTGTTGTATCCGTTGCTGAAGCTGGGCAGGTCGCTGTGATTTTTGTAGCGGGTATAGTGAAGATGGAACTGGGTGTCTTTGGCCCGGCCCTGCTGGATTTGATAGATCAGATCAAGGTTCCAGGCCGACTCTCTCAGTCGCTGACTCTGGTCAACGGTGGGGAGCGTGGCGGGTTTTGCATCCCAGCCCCAGACGTAAGATGCGCCGGCTTTCCAGCCCGTCAGCTGCCACGGCGATAAATCGAGCATCGCGCCCGCAAAGATCGCTTTTTCACCATTGGCGTTCCAGTCAGAACGCGAATCCCACCAGATATCCATTCGTCCGTTGGAGGTGGCGTAGCCCGGCGTCATGCGCTGCAGGAAAAAGCCCTGATTCCCTTCAGCTTTAACCCAGCTGCCTTCAAGTCGGAGATCCACCGGGCCGACGGTATAACCGACGGTGATCGCCTGTAACCAGGCCAGGCCATCATAGACATCACGCGGGTTTGCGGCGCCCCCCGAGACTTTGTCGCGTGCGCCATAAAACTGATAGCTGGTGCGCAGTTCGTTACCACCTGGGCTGGCAGACCAGGATGCTTTGGCAAAATATTGATCCATATAATGTGCGGCCTGACCAAATGCACCTTCAAGCACCAGATTATTTTTGAAGTCATATTTCATGCCGAATGAATGCAGGTAGCTGACAGGCGTTTTATTATCAGCCTGCCGGAAATTATATAAATCACGATACCAGGGGGCTTTATATTTATCGGTCCACATCCAGGAGAGTGATAATGCGCCTGCTTGCTGGAAATCATAAAGTGCACCCGTTTCAAATCCGCGATAGGTGCCGGGCAGGAAACTCCAGTGAGGCGCAATCAGTGTCTGTCCGGTTGGCTGGATATAACCCGCGCGTAACCAGTAGTCGTTATGTTTTAATTTCAGTGCGGCTTTATAAACCGATGCGCCACTGCTGTCACCATTCCATTTTTCATTCCAGCGGGAATGCGATTTACTGAAGCCAATTTCATTGGGTGCGGCGGGACCGCTATTGGAAAGTTCAACGGCGCCAAACACGGCGAGGTCCATGCCAATCCAGTCCCCGGCATAGCCGGACTGATAGTCGAGGTTACTGTTGAGTGAAGTATGGTGTAAATTAGCCTGGTACTCTCCCTGATGCTGACTGGCGGGATCGCTCTCTTTTCGGTCTCGCTGTCGCTGCCAGTAAAAAACATTTCCTGTCAGCGTTGAGTCGTCAACAAATCCGGCAGCATAGGCTGGCGTTGATGACATTGCCGTTACGCCTGCTGACAGCGCTATTATTTCCATCAATACTAATGTGTAGTTTTTTTTAGACATGGAAGATCCTGCCCTGAGGTAAATTAATATTTGTGGTTTTTTATTTTTGTGTCGTGAATATATTTTTCGCGACGCGAATTATCAATTGTCAGGGTGGTTTTTTGTGAGGCGTTGCGCATAACCCAGAGACATAAAATAATGTGGGTTCAATATGGGAGGATGGATTAATTTTTTATTAAAATATTATTAGCAGACAAGGTAAGGGCAATCGGTAATCAGGGAAAGCAGTCAGGCTGGATTAAGTGATGACTATTTCATTAACTGAATAACCAAATAGTCTGCAGGTTTTATGGGGTCTGCTGGTTCGGCTGTTTTGAACGTCAGCCTGCAGAGAAGGGCAGGCTGACAGATAACAGCGAGTTAAACCTGTTTCACCGCCCAGCCTTTTTGCTTGCTGGTTTTGCCAATGCCGGGATTGAAGCTGTTAGTCGGATCGAGCCGGCGATAGAACGCCGCCAGTTGCGGTTTCGCCTGATAGAGATGCCCAACGTTATGTTCAGCGGGATATTCCGCGCCGCGCGCCTGAAGGATCTCCAGCATCTGCGCTTTCAGCGCGTGCACATCGACCCCTTTTCTGACGATGTAATCCTGATGGAAGACATGACAGAAGAAGTGACCATAGTAGAGGCGATGGCTTAAAGATGCGCGAATCTCATCGGGCAGAGTTTCAAACCAGTCCGCATCGTTGCGACGCAGGGCGATATCCAGCGCCAGAATATCCTCGACCTCATCGGCATGCACCGCGTGGTAGCGCACGGCCGCACCTGCCGCCGCGAAGCGATGCAGAAAGGCGTGCGCACCTTCTTTGCCTTCACACTCAAAGAACTCGCCGCCGCCTTCGCGGAAGTAGTCACGCAGGAACTGACGCGCTTCTGCCACGCCGTCGCCCGACATCTTCAGCATCAGATGATGTTCATATTTATCGCGATACTGCTTCATGCGTTTGGGCAGATGCGCCGGAAACAGTTTACTCAGGCGCTGCAGCAGGCGATCGCTGAAGTGCGGTTTAACGAAGGAGAGCTTGTTCAGCCAGGCATCAATCCGCCCCTTCAGCGTGAAAAACAGCGGCATCTTATCGGTGCCCAGCTTGTCGATCATCAGGAAGGTGTCTTTGCCATAGACTTCCGCAATGTCATAGATGTCGCGGTGCATATATTCGCCCGCCACCGGCAAATGAGTAAAATGCGCCAGCATGTGACGGCGGATATCGTTGAGCACAGCGGGTTCGTTAGTGCCGATGTAAAACACCTGCTGCTGCGGTTCAGTGGGGAAGGTATCAAGTCGCACCGCGAAGACCGCCAGTTTCCCGGCACAGCCGGATGCTTCGAACAGACGACGCGCATCAGCGTTGTAACGCGCTGGCGTATCGGCATCAACTTCACGCACCCGGTCTGCATATTCATGATCGGAAGCGTGACGGCCATCGTGCTGCACATCTTTAGGCTGCCAGCGATCGTCATCCAGTCGCCCCAGAATCTCTTCCGGCGACGTTCCCAGATCGATGCCGAGATGGTTAACCAGCTTCAGTCTTCCCTGTGCATCAATCTGAGCAAACAGGGCCATTTCGCTGTAGGCCGGGCCGCGCTTAATCAGCGATCCGCCGGAATTATTGCAGATGCCGCCCAGCACCGAGGCACCAATACAGGAGGAGCCAATCACCGAGTGAGGCTCGCGCCCCAGCGGCTTCAGCGCTTTTTCCAGCTGATAGAGTGTACTGCCGGGGAACGCCAGCACCTGCTGGCCACTGTCAATCAGCTGAAGCTTATCGAGTCGCAGGGTACTGACGATCACCAGCGGGCGATCGTAATCGTCGCCATGCGGCGTTGACCCTTCGGTCAGGCCGGTATTGGCCGCCTGCATCAGGATGATGACATCCGCATTCACCAGCGTTTGCAGTACCCGCCAGAGCTCCAGCAGCGTACCAGGAAACGCCACGGCCAGCGCGTCACCTTCGCCGGAGCGAAAGCCTTTGCGATAGCGGGCGGTCTGTTCAGGTTCTGTCAGCAGATGAGAGGGGCCGACCAGGCGGCGCAGGTCAGAAAGCAGGGCAGAGGTTTGTGTCATGAGCAATTCCCTTGTCTTATCAGTGCGTCCTAACTGTAGCACGTCAACTGACCACAACGCAGTGTGACCCTGACCGCTACCTGCTATTCTCATCTTGTGGCACACTGCCGCCTGTTAATTCGATATTGCGCAGTTACTTAAGAGAACCCAACCTGATGAAATGGATTTGCTCTGTTAGTCTCGCTGTCTCCCTCGCGATGCAACCCGCTTTAGCTGAGACAGTGCAAGGTAACCACCCGATGACCGAACAGGCGCGGGATGCCTTCGTTAACCAACTGCTTAAAAAAATGACGCTGGACGAGAAAATCGGCCAGCTGCGTTTAATCAGTGTCGGACCTGATAATCCGAAAGAAGTGATTCGCGACATGATTCAGAAGAGTCAGGTTGGCGCGATCTTTAATACTGTGACCCGTCAGGATATCCGCGCGATGCAGGATCAGGCGATGCAGCTCAGCCGCCTGAAAATCCCGCTGTTTTTCGCCTACGACGTTATTCATGGCCAGCGCACCATTTTTCCTATTCCTTTAGCCCTGGCGTCGAGCTGGGATCTGGATGCGGTGAAAGAGGTGGGGCGCGTCTCCGCCTATGAAGCGGCCGACGATGGGCTGAATATGACATGGGCACCGATGGTGGATGTCAGCCGCGAACCGCGCTGGGGTCGTGGTTCCGAAGGTTTCGGTGAGGATACGTATCTCACCAGCGAAATGGGTCGCAGCATGGTGCAGTCGATGCAGGGAAAAAGCGCGGCCGATCGCTACAGCGTAATGACCAGCGTGAAGCATTTCGCACTCTATGGCGCAGTGGAAGGGGGACGCGACTACAACACCGTGGACATGAGTCCGCAGCGTATGTTCCAGGACTATCTGCCGCCCTACAAAGCCTCACTGGATGCGGGCAGCGGCGGCGTGATGGTGGCGCTCAACTCCATCAATGGCGTACCGGCCACGGCAGACAGCTGGCTGCTGAAAGATCTGCTGCGTGATAAGTGGAAATTCAAAGGCATCACCATCAGCGATCACGGTGCGATTAAAGAGCTGATCAAACATGGCGTCGCCAGCGATCCGCAGGAAGCGGTGCGCATCGCCCTGAAGTCGGGCGTCGATATGAGCATGAGCGACGAATATTACAGCAAGTATCTGCCTGCGCTGGTGAAGAGCGGCGACGTTACCATGGCTGAAATTGATGATGCGGCACGGCATGTGCTTAACGTCAAATATGACATGGGCCTGTTTAACGATCCCTACAGCCATTTAGGTCCGAAAGAGAGTGACCCGCAGGATACCAATGCGGAAAGCCGTCTGCATCGGGCTGAAGCGCGCGACGTCGCGCGTAAAAGCATCGTGTTGCTGAAAAACCGTCTGGAAACGCTGCCGCTGAAAAAATCGGGCACCATTGCCCTGATTGGTCCGCTGGCAGACAGTCAGCGCGACATTATGGGCAGCTGGTCTGCGGCGGGCGTGGCGAAGCAATCCGTTTCGCTGCTGCAGGGCATGCGCAATGCCACCGAAGGCAAAGCGACGCTGCTGTATGAGAAGGGCGCGAACGTCACCGACAACAAAGGGATTCAGGACTTCCTGAACCTCTATGAGCAGGCTGTTTCTGTTGATACGCGTTCACCGCAACAGATGATTGATGACGCGGTCGCTAAAGCGAAGCAGGCCGATGTGGTGGTCGCCGCCGTGGGTGAAGCGCAGGGTATGGCGCACGAAGCCTCCAGCCGCAGCGATCTGGTGATCCCGCCGAGCCAGCAGAAGCTGTTAGCCGCGCTCAAAGCTACCGGTAAGCCGCTGGTGATTGTACTGATGAACGGCCGCCCGCTGTCGATAGTGAACGAAGATCGCATGGCTGATGCCGTGCTGGAAACCTGGTTCAGTGGCACCGAAGGTGGCAACGCCATCGCCGATGTGCTGTTCGGTGACTATAACCCATCGGGCAAACTGCCGGTCTCCTTCCCGCGTTCAGTGGGTCAGATTCCGATTTACTACAACCATCTGCCAACTGGCCGGCCTTACAACTTTGCGAAGCCGAACAAGTACACCTCGCACTACTATGATGCGGTTAACGGCCCGCTCTATCCGTTTGGTTACGGCCTGAGCTATACCACGTTCACCGTGTCGCCGGTAAAAATGTCTTCACCGACCATGCCGCGTAATGGCAGCATTAAGGCCAGCGTAACGGTAACTAACAGCGGTAAGCGTGATGGTGCGACGGTGGTCCAGATGTATCTGAACGATCCGGTCGCCTCTATCAGCCGTCCGGTGCAGGAGCTGCGTGGTTTCAAACGCATCATGCTGAAAGCAGGCGAGTCGCAAACCGTGACCTTTAAGATCGACGTCGATGCGCTTAAATTCTGGAACCAGCAGATGCAGCATGTTGCCGAGCCAGGCAAATTCAACGTGATGATTGGACTCGATTCCGTGCGTACTCAGGATGCGCAGTTCAACTACCAATAACCGTCAGCCTTTCCCCTGAATGCAGGGGAAGGTGATGCGGCGCGTCGTGAGCGTCCTGCTATCACGCGTCGCATCATATCCACTATCAGAGCCGCTATGATTAATCTGCGTGACCGCATTCAGCAGCAGGTCTTCCGCCTTAATGGTCTGTCGATGAATGAATTTGACCTCTCTCAACCGCCAGGCGATCCCGGCCTGTATGGCCCGGACAGCGTGATCTGGCGCGTCCACGGTGATTTCACCTCCATGATGTGCGGCGGGATCAGCGCGCTGCTGTTGCAGATGCTGCATCCAGCGGCGCTGGCGGGCGTTTGGGATCACTCCAATTTCCGCGAAGATATGATGGGCCGCCTGCGGCGCACCAGTCAGTTTATCGCCGTGACCACCTACGGGAATTCGCAGGATGCCCGGACGCTGATTGAGCGGGTGAAACGCATTCATCTGAAAGTCAGCGGCGTCGACAGCGAAGGCAAACCTTATGCCGCCAGCGATCCACATCTGCTGACCTGGGTGCATGTGGCGGAGACCAGCCGTTTTCTGGCGGCCCATCTGCGCTATAAAAATCCGCAGCTCAGCCGCGCCGAACAGGATCAGTACTATCAGGAAGCGGCGCAGATTGCCGAGGCGCTGGGCGCGGAGAAGGTGCCGAAAAGCGTTGTTGATGTGGCGGATTACCTGCAACAGATGCGAGCAGAGCTGCGCTTTGATGAGCGTACCGCCGAAGTGACGCGATTGCTGATGAACGCCCCTGCACCGAGCTGGCAGGCGAAACCAGTGATGAAGATCATGCTGAAATCAGGCTTCGGGCTAATGCCAGCCTGGGCGCAGGCGATGTCCGGTAGAGAAATCGGCCGCTTTGAGCAGGCGATCATTGACCAGAAGATTAATGCCATCGCGTTGGGGTTGAGATGGTCGATTCAGCGCGGAGCGTGGTATCGGGCAATGGTGCGGATGGGGAGAGATCCGCACTGAGGTGACTGGTATCTTTTTTACTCGTTTTTAAGTAAGTCAGATGGTTAAGTTTTACCAGCATAACGACGCGGGTTCAGTGCTTTAAAAGTAACCCTACAGGCGCTTTTATGGCTTCCCGCAGAACCGAAAACGTCACGCGAGAGCAAGCAGCGTTTCCTGAAGCTATGACCACGAAAAAGCAGGTTATGCTCTGACGTTTATAGTCTGTTCAGGCTTCTGCATGTCTTACACTGATAATCTTTTGTACAGCAGTTTCAACAATTGATCGTTCCGGGCCAGCCATAAAGCTTACAGGCTGAGACAGATTATGGCTGTTTCTCCAGGCCTGGTTTCCAGCAAAGGAAAAGTTGGGCATATCCGTGAGCGGTTATAATAAGTATTTTCTTTTGACTAACGACTCTGGGGGAAAAGTGTTTTCTGACAGCAAGAACATTCCGATACTTAATTCTCTGACCGGCTATCAGCTCTCCCGCTTGCATACTTTTGAGTGTGTTGCACGGCGATTATCATTTGCGCTTGCTGCCGAGGAGTTATTCGTTAGCCCAAGCGCGGTGAGCCATCGTATCAGCCAGCTTGAAAAAGAACTGGGTTTCAGCTTGTTTTACAGGCTCCATCGTAAAATAGCTCTCACGCCTGAAGGAGAACGGATGCAATGGGCACTAAAAATTCTTTTAATCTTTTAAATCAAGAGGTTAATTACATAAGGAATAGCGGGCTTACAGGTGATCTGACTGTTTATTCACATCCGTCTATCGTTCAGTGCCTTCTTCTTCCTCATCTTAATAAGTTTATAGAACAGAATCCTGCCGTTCAGCTGAAGATTCTGACCGGACTTGAAGCCATTAATCTGGCTAATCGGGGAGTAGACCTGGCAATATACTTCGGAAAACCTTCGTTTTCTGAAAGCTATACAGAAGAGATCTTCATGAAAGAAGCCATAACGCCGGTCTGTACTCCGCGGTATGCCAGAAATCATGGTCTTTATAACAATCCCGAAAAACTGTCAGATTGTATCTTTCTGCACGATCGTTTTAACTCAGGTGAAAATGAATGGGCAAATTGGTCAAGTTTTTTTCAGCTGGATATTGATACTGATCTAAAAGGAATATCCTTTGACCGTTCTGATTTGGCTCTGATTGCAGCTTCCCGGCATCTTGGTATTGCGATGGGAAGAATTAATCTTGTCCAGGAATGGACGGAAAGAGGAGAATTAATTTTTCCTTTCCCGGGCATGCTGATGCCCGTAGAGCACTGTTACTTCAACTGCATAATATCCGACAGGCAGTGGCCAAAAATCATGGCTTTTAAGCGATTCCTGAGTTGTCTGCCTGATGTATATTAATATTTTTTTTTAGCCCAGGTGTCGGGGCTATACCAGGAAATAAGATTGCACCTGAAGATTTTTCCATGTTTAAAATAATCGATATGTGACCTGGTTTCGTTCCATGCTATTGCTGTATCGTAGCCAAATCGAAGTATCTCAATACGTTGATTTTTTGCAAGACTAAACCATTTTCTATTTCTCATGATTTCAAAGCTGGCATTGTCACTCAATGTGATGAGAGGCGCACCGTGAGAGTAATTTGTTACCTGAATCATAATGTTATTACCTCCAGTGCAGTTTATATTATAACTTAAAATATCGTAATTCATTCTACTGACTTATTTTTTGAATGCTGTTGATGCGTTTTTACTGTAATAAAAAGCAGGCCAATAATAAGCAGCACTGTGCCAGCAATAAAGTTGGCCTGAACTTTTTCATGCAATATTATTATGCCCGAAAGTATTCCGAAAAAAGGTGTCATAAATGTCAACATTGAAAGTGAGGCTACCTGATAATTTCGCAGCAGGCTGAACCACACAAGATAACTGATTACTGAAACAATTAATGTCTGGAATATCAGGCTTCCATATGCCACTGTACCTGGCTTGAAATGATAACCATCATTAAAGAGCGATATGGTCATTAGAATGATAAATGCACCTGAAAGCTGATACAGCAGGGTCTGTTTTGCTGAGCACACAGAAAGTGGCGTTGTACGTATAACTACGGTAGTGCATCCCCAGGCCAGGCCAGCAAGTAGTCCGCACAAATCGCCATAATTAATGCTGTCAAAGCCAGCATGAGCGACTGTATTGATCATGCTTACCACCAGCCCAAAAAATGCAATCATCACACCAAACCACTGTCGGGCAGTAAGTTTTTCTTCGGCAGAAAAAATATGCAAGCCTACAGCAGAATAGAGTGGAGCAGTATAAAGAAGTACCGCCATATGCGATGCGCTGGAGTAGCGTAGTCCTTCAGAAAGAAAAAAAAATTCCAGCGCAAAGAGGACTCCTGCACAAACGCCTGCGAAGAGTGTCATTTTCTCCATTGAAAATTTTTCTCCTTTAATCTTTGCATAAACGTATATTACTAATGCCGCGAGACCGGATCGCATAGCAATCTGCAGAGTGAGTGAAACCTCTTTTTCGGCAGCCTTGATTGCAACCTGCTGTAGTCCCCATACAAAGCAGATGAGCGTCATGATCATGATCGCTTTGCTGTTTAAAGGTAAACGCATAATATTTTCTTTAACTCCAGGCTATAGACGATATCAGGCGTGTCCGGATATCATAATTCGTTTGTATGAACGAAAAATTGTGAGTTTTTTATTTTTAGCGCTGATTCATGATGGTGCGTTATATTTTTAACATCTTTCCGGTATGGATATTCGCGTTTCTTTTTCCGCTTTCGGGTTATTTCATTTTTCCTGCAGTGTTACGGGGGAATAGGGTAATTGTTAATGGTATTATTATTGAAAATATTAGCGTTCAGGATGCGCAGAATGACATTCTGCAATACAGGTCGGGGATTGCAAAACTACTATAATCAGATGTGCCGGATTCAACCTTCCGCTTTGGTTACATGGATTTAGTTCGATAGGGATATTTAACGTTTTTTTGCCTTAAGCTTCAAATGATATATATCATGCTTTACATGATATGAATTCATCTCAAGGGTAATATCATTTCTTTGAGGATTTCCGAGCTATTTGAAAAAAGGATGCAGTTAGCCACAGCTGATTTTTTATGATTGATATTTGCTCAGTTTCTGCATAGGAACATCAGGCAGTCGGATTTACGCATAGGGCCGGTCATTATCGATGCAAACAGACGCTATTCTTTTAGAAAGCCCTGTATGGTTTTATGATTAGCATGAGGCGATGATCGTCTCATCCTGTGTTAAAACCTTAGTCTTTTTTTAAATCGCATCGCTCTGGAATTTCACACTGTTTATCCGGGTCGTGTAAAAGTGTTTTTGTTACAAGAATCCTTCATCAGCTCCTCGCTCTACATCATCCTGAGATGCACTTTGAGACTATTACCCTTGTCTCATATCGCCGTAGCCAGGATCCTGCTCTATTCTCGGGGAAAATGGATTCCTCCAGGCTTTGTCGAGGCACTATGACGTACAAATCCCTGATTGCTGAAGTCCACAATCAGCAGCGCACACTGACCGCGATTGTCGAACAGGATGAGCGCACTGCCTATTTTTACATCTGGCCAACCGACCTGTTCCGCAGTCAGTATGCTGTGCGCGGCTGCTGGCTAAGAAATCTGCTGTCTGCACCGGCGCAGGAAGATCGCGAGGCAATGGAGCAGGGCATAGCGCCGCTGCTCAGCGCAGAGTATTGCCGTAATCTGGAAGCGGAACCCGCACTGGACCCGGCCGGTCTGCAGATCCTGTGGGAGCCTTCTGATGATGGTGCAGCACTGTGGTATTACGGCCAGCTGCTGGCTGTCATCCCTGGCTGGAGCCTTTATCAGGAAAAGCAGGTGAGCTTCTCTGCGGGCTGCATTAAAAAGAACCGGCTGACGGCTCCGCTGGGGTCGGCATCGACCAATGACTACTATGCCCGTGCGGAGCATCAGCGTCAGTTCTGGCGTGAATGGCACGACGGCAGCGAGTGGGATAAGGTCCAGCAGGATCTCATGGCCTGCTATCAGGCACGCTTCGGGGAGTCGGTGAAATATTACGCGATTGATCAGGGTAGCTGGCCGCCAATGGCAATCTCGCAGCACTGGCATCAGGGCGTCTGGTATTTCCTGACGCTTGGCATGAGTATCCGGCCCATGCCGCAGGTCGATTATCTGTTTGATGAGCTGGCACCGCAGTATCGACGTATCGAACTGGGTATGGCGGTTGACGGTGAAATCATGACGGAAGGCAATGCGGTGCAGATGGCCAGCGCATTGGCGGAATTTGTACATCTGCCCTGGGCGCGTCTCACCTGGCTGGGCGAGGGCCATACGCTGGCGTCAGAAGTGGCACCGGTCGGCTTTGAAAGCTTCCTGCTGGCGAATGAACTGGCAACCGAAAAAGGGCAGTTCACGCTGCCCAAGCGTGATGGCGATCGCCCGACGCTGCTCTGGACAACGCCGATTACTGAAGCGGAGCGGCAGTTCGCGCAGGCCGATGAACACGGCGGCCAGAAGTTACGGGAGTTGTTAACAGCAGACGGTAACGATCACGTTTTCCGTCCACGCCAGCAGGTGGTCGATTCGCCAGAGTAGCTCAGCAATGACGCGCCTGTAGACACTTTCCCCGGCGGCTGTCGGGGAGGTGATAGTCCCGGAGTGAAATTAAATTTCACATAAATCATACATTTCTTAAATATGTGATCCCGCCCATCTCAAGTTCCCCTTAAGCGAGCCGTTAACCCGAATAAGGCAATCGCGCCGTACCAGGGGCAGGGGCATGAAGATGTTCAAAACAACACAATCCCGCTTTACCGCAACAATGATCGCATTCTTTGTTGCGCTTTTACTCGTTACAGTCTGGGTGATTAATCAGTTCGTCGCACCACAGCTCGTCGACAGCGAAAGCCGTCTGGTTCGCTATCAGGTTGATTCACTGGCCTCTGGCATCGTTGAACAGATGAACCGCGTGCAGGCTCAGCAGCGTGCGATTACCGAAGCGGCCTCCGTTATGGACAGCGCGACTATCGACACCCTGTTACCGACGCTGGTAAACCAGTATCAGGACAGCAATGTGTTTGGTGGCGGTATCTGGCCACTGCCAAACCGTCGTGATCCGGCCAAAGAGAAAGACAGCAGCTTCTTTGCCCGTAATGCCAGCAATGAACTGCAGGTCAATACCTACTGGAACTCCGACGCCGCCGACAAATACTGGGAGCAACCCTGGTATAAAGATGGCATGGCTGCTGCAAAAGGGCAGTGTGCCTGGGCTAAAGCCTATCAGGATGCCGCCAGTCCGCAGCCGCGTACTAACTGTGCTATGGCCATCTACAAAAATGGCACGGCCTGGGGTGTTGCCACTATCGACGTCACGCTGGGGTTCTTTAATCAGCTGGCGAAGCAGATGGGTGAAACCATTCATGGCAACGTGCTGATTGTTGAAGCCGACGGCAAAGTCGTGGGCAATGGCGCGCTGGTCAATGCCGCACCGAAGCTGGAGAACCTGGCTGAAGTGCAGATGCCGATGGCAGCACCGCTTAAAGCGCTGCTGAACGGTGTTGGCAGCCAGCCGCTGGAAACCACCTATGACAGTAGCGAAGGCGAGCAGACCCTGTTCGTTCAGGCGATTCCCGGCAGCCCGTGGTATCTCGCCAGTAGTCTGCCGACCAGCCTGCTGAAAGCGCAGTCGCATAACATGCTGACCCGACTGGGCCTGGTGCAGATTCCTCTGGCGGTAATCCTGCTGCTGGTGTCGCTGGGATTTGTCCGCGCCATGATGAAACGTCTTAACGTGCTGAACAGCAACATTGAAGCGCTCTCGACGGGTGGCGCCGATCTGACCCAGCGTCTGCCAGCCAGCAACAGCCCGGAGTTCAACGCCGTTGCGCAGAGCTTTAACCAGTTCATCAGCTATCTGCAGGGCCTGCTCCAGCAGGTGGGTGACAGCGCGCTGGCGATCACCGCCGCGTCGCGGGAAATTGCCAGCGGCAACGCCAATCTCTCGTCCCGTACTGAAGATCAGGCCAGCTCGATTGTCGAAACGGCTGCGTCGATGGAACAGCTGACCGGCACCGTCCGTCAGAATGCCGACAACGCGACGCATGCTAACCAGCTGGCGGCCGATGCCTCACAGGTAGCCGCGCGTGGCACCGAAGTGGTCCGTCAGGTGGTCACCACCATGGGTGAGATTCATCACTCGTCCCGTAAAGTGGTCGATATCATCAGCGTAATCGACAGCATCGCATTCCAGACCAATATCCTGGCGCTGAACGCCGCAGTCGAAGCTGCACGTGCCGGTGAACAGGGTCGTGGGTTTGCGGTCGTGGCATCGGAAGTGCGTAACCTGGCACAGCGTTCAGCTAACTCGGCACGAGAGATTAAAAAGTTAATCGAAGAGTCAGTGGCGAACATTGATACCGGCAGCGCGCTGGTGGAACAGGCGGGTCAGACCATGGATGAGCTCATGCAGGGCGTGAGCAGTGTGACCACCCTGATGAGCGAAATCATGTCAGCCAGCCGTGAGCAGAGCATGGGTATCGAACAGGTCAACGTGGCAATTACCCAGCTGGATGGCACCACACAGCAGAACGCCGTGCTGGTGGAGCAGGTTTCCGCTGCCGCGCAGGCGATGGAATCACAGAGTACCCAGCTTGAGCGGGTTGTTCAGAGCTTCCGACTGTAATTCTCTTCCAGGCCAGCCTTGCTGGCCTGATTTCCCCTCTGCTTCATCCGCTTATCTCTGACGGACCTGGGTAAAAAATCCGCGATGATCCGCCCAAACTGCGCATTCTGTGCCAGAATAGTTGGGAATAATCTCAAGGAAACGCCATGTCTGCTATTGAAGTTATCCTCGTTGACCACCTCGATCGTCCCACCGGCAAAATGGAAAAGCTGGAAGTGCATGAAAAAGGATTGCTGCACCGCGCGGTGACGGTCTACATCTTCAATTCCCGGCAGGAGCTGTTATTGCAGCGGCGCGCCAGCGATAAGTATCATTGTGGTGGTTTATGGAGTAACACCTGTTGTGGCCATCCTTATCCCCATGAATCGACCCGCGACGCCGCCGAGCGCCGTCTGCGTGAAGAGATGGGTATGACAGTGGCACTGACGCCGGTGTTTGAACTGAGCTATAACCTGAAGCTGAGCAATGGCCTGACAGAGCATGAATATGGTCATGTCTTTTTTGCGATCTGTGACAGCCTGCCGCAGCTTAATCCTCAGGAAGCGGAT
This sequence comes from Pantoea sp. ANP04, assembly GCF_041982285.1. Lineage (NCBI taxonomy): Bacteria > Pseudomonadati > Pseudomonadota > Gammaproteobacteria > Enterobacterales > Erwiniaceae > Pantoea > Pantoea sp. ANP04. The sequence continues at coordinate 73,970 of NZ_JAUTYS010000005.1, forward strand.
GCCTTTGATTATCGTCCGATGGCGATGATCGAGCAGCAGATGCAGCAGCAGCCACAGCAGTTCACGCCGTGGTTTTTGCATACCTTCCCGCGTATCCCGGATTATCTGGAGCAGTTTCCATTTCCGGCTGTCACGGCATAAAAAAACCGCACTAAGGTGCGGTCAGACGGTTTGAAATTCACAGCGATGGGCGCAAACGTCCATCGCAAAGCATCGCGGGCCAGGGATGGCGTCTTTTGCATCTTTGCAGAGGACGTTTGTTCCCTGAGCCTGCGTGCGCGCCACGCCTGGAATGTTGTTTAACGCGGCAGCTCAAAATCCTCCGCATCCACATCATAGCCCGACGGCTCCCAGCGGATGGCCAGCAGCGCCAGAAGACCGGCCAGCGGCGCCAGGAAGATCACCCAGAACACGCCAGTGCCCAGCGCCGCGACCAGCACCGGAAACAGAAACAGCGAAACGGTTGAACTGCCGCGCATCAGTGTCTGGTTGAAGCCCACGCCCACGCCGCGCAGTGAAGTGGGATAGCTGAGTGAGGCAAACGTCATGGTGTGCGAGCCAGGCCCGAATCCCTGACCAAACAGGAACAACGCCAGCATGGCGATAGCCATTGCTGCCTCCTGACCGCCTTCCGGGCGACCAATCAGCGCCAGCCCAAGCAGCGCCACACACTGACAGCCATATCCCGCCACTGACATCTTCCACGCACCCAGACGCGGCACCAGTCGCACCGCCAGAATCCCGCCAACAAAGGCAAACAGCAGATTCAGTGCCAGCGACACCAGAATGGTGGTGAGCATCGACTGAGCAAAGAAGCTGGAGATAATCACCGGCAGTCCAAACGCCACAGCGTTATAGGCAAACGACGAGGCGATAGAGGTAATGGTCGCCAGCAGCGTACGGCGGCGATAGACGCCCTGCAGCAGCGCACCATAGTTACGCCAGCTTGCCTTACGCACCGGCGTGGCAGCGGTCAGTGCGGCGTCGGACGCGACCTGAGCGTTGATATTCCACGCACTGCGTAAAATCGCCGCGGCCCCTTTCAGGTCGCCCTGATTAGCTGCCCACACCGGGGATTCGCTCATGTAACGGCTGCGGATAGCGATGATGACAATCGCCGGAACGGCGCCAAAACCGAGGATCAGCCGCCAGAGCCAGTCGGTGTGACTTTCGGGCAACACCGCATAGAGCAGCAGCACCAGCAGATAAGAGATGCTGATTGCTGCGTACCAGGTCGGACACCACATCGCCACGCTGGCCGCTTTATTCCCCTTACCGCGCAGCTTTGAAAACTCCGCCAGAAAGGCCATCGCCACCGGCAGATCGATCCCGACGCCCAGCCCCATTACGAAGCGCGCGCCAGCCAGCACATATTCATTGGGCGCAAATGCACAGGCGATAGCCGCCACCACGAAAAAGAACATATCGGCCATGAAGACCCGATAACGGCCAATTTTGTCGGTGAGATAGCCGCCAATCAGCGCGCCGATAATCGCCCCGAAGGTAATGGCCGAGGCGACCATGCCGGTGCCGGCTGGGGTGAGATTAAACTCGCGTGTGATGTCTTTGATGCCAAAGGCCAGCGCACCCAGGTCGTAGGCGTCGAGAAAAACGCCTCCCAGCGCAATCGCCACCACAATGCGGGCATTATTACGGGCGCTGTCGCCGCTGTTGACTAATCGGGAGACGTCAGCTGCGCTACGAATCCACTGTGTTTCGCCACCGGGCGAACTCCCTGCTGTTGCCACATGGGCGGAAGAAGTCAGATCGGACATGATGTTATGTATCTTTTATTTTAAACAGATTACCGAGGATAGCCGTTTAGACGCCCAGACGTAAATTCATTTCAGTTATATAAGATAATATTATAATCCCAAATCGTTATTAATTTTCGATAAAGTCCGCTGCATCACCGCTATGCCAGGCTACGCTTTTAAAGCAGATAATTTATCGCTGCACGCCTTGCCAGCAACACTCTCAGCGGCAGGAGAGCAGCCTGCACCCTCAGGCGCATGACGCCTTGTAAGTCATCACGCACTCACGAAACACAAAAACAACACGCGAAAATGCGATAAGGAAAAGGCCATGGTCAGAGTTCGGGGTTGGATGGGCGTCAGCGCGTTGCTGCTTAGCATGGGGATGGCACACGCGGCCGATCCTGTGCGGGTCGGCTCAAAAATTGATACCGAAGGATCGCTGCTGGGCAATGTGATTCTTCAGGTGCTGGAAAAGCATGGGGTAAAAACTGTCAATAAAATCCAGCTCGGCACGACCCAGGTCGTCCGTGGCGCCATTACGGCGGGCGAACTCGACATCTACCCGGAATACACCGGCAACGGCGCATTCTTCTTTAACGATGAAAAAGACAGTGCCTGGAAAAATGCCGGCGCAGGCTACGAAAAGGTGAAGAAACTGGATGCGGAGAAAAACCATCTGGTGTGGCTGACACCGGCTCCGGCCAACAACACCTGGACCATCGCCGTGCGTAAGGACCTGGCGGAGAAGAACCAGCTTACCTCGCTGGCCGATCTCAGCGCTTTCCTGAAAAAAGGAGGTACCTTCAAACTGGCGGCCTCAGCCGAATTTATCGAACGCAGCGATGCCTTACCGGCCTTTGAAAAAGCCTATGGCTTCGACCTTAAGCAGGATCAGCTGTTGTCTCTGGCGGGTGGCGATACCGCTGTCACCATCAGCGCGGCAGCACAGCAGACGTCGGGCGTGAACGCGGCGATGGCCTATGGCACCGACGGTCCGGTGGCGGCACTGGGCCTGCAGACGCTCAGCGATCCTAAAGGCGTACAGCCGATCTATGCGCCGACGCCGGTGATCCGCGAATCGGTGCTGAAAGCCTACCCACAGATTGCCGACTGGCTGAAGCCGGTCTTCAGCGCGCTTGATGAGAAGACGCTGCAACAGCTCAATGCGAAAATCGCGGTCGACGGTCAGGATGCGAGCAGCGTAGCGACTGAGTGGCTGCAGCAGAAAAAGCTGCTGTAACCGATGCTGATAGCGCGGGACGCGATACGCCGCCCGGCTCAGCAGCCGGTAGCATTGTTGCTGCTGACGCTGTTGAGTCTGGCGCTGGTGACCTTGCCGTTTCTTAACTTCGCTCCTAACCGGCTGGTGGCGGGTGAACCGCTGATGAGCTGGCAGGTCAGCAGCGCCGGGCTGTTACTGCTGCCGCTGATGATGCTGTGGTTGCTGCTGTGGCGTCAGCCTGGGCGTACTACGCTGATACTGGCCCTGCTGGCGGCAGAGCTGCTGCTGGCCGCCATGCTCTGGCTCAGCGGTCATCAGGCGACACTACTCAGTCAGCAGGGCAGCCGTCTGGCACGAACCAGCTTTGCCAGTGGCTTATGGTGCAGTGGTGCACTCATTCTGCTGCTGATTACCGATCAGGTGCGTCAACTCACTTCCCATCGGCTGGCTCAGCTGCTGCTCAATCTGCAGGTCTGGCTGTTGCCGCTGTTGCTGCTGTTCAGCGGCCAGCTCAGCGATCTCTCCCTGCTGAAAGAGTATGCCAACCGTCACGCGGTGTTTGATGCGGCACTGAGCCGTCATCTCACTCTGCTGGTGGGTACAGTACTGCCAGCCTTAATGTTTGCACTGCCGCTGGGCGTCACGCTTTTCCGGCGGCCTGACTGGCAAGGCAGTGTGTTTGGCGTCCTTAATGTTATTCAGACAGTGCCGTCAGTGGCGCTGTTTGGTCTGCTGATTGCGCCACTGGCCGGACTGGCGCAGCATTTTCCGTGGCTCAGTGACTGGGGCATTAGCGGCATCGGCATGGCTCCAGCCTTGATCGCGCTGGTGCTCTACGCCCTGTTGCCGCTGGTGCGCAGCGTGGTGGTGGGCTTGCAACAGGTGCCGCAGGAGGTGCGCGAAAGCGCGCGCGGCACGGGCATGAGTGGCTGGCAGCAGTTTGTCGCGGTGGATGTACCGCTGGCGCTACCGGTCTGGCTGGCGGGCCTGCGGGTCGTCGTGGTGCAGACGCTGGGCATGGCGGTGGTTGCGGCATTGATTGGCGCGGGCGGCTTTGGCGCGATTATTTTCCAGGGGCTGTTAAGCAGCGCGCTTGATTTGGTATTGCTTGGGGTGATCCCGGTGATTGCGCTGGCGGTCGTCATCGATGCGCTGTTCCGCCTGCTGATCTCACTGCTGGAGAGAGAAGATGATTGAGTTTGATAGCGTTTGCCGCGCGTTTAACGGCAAGGCGGCGGTGAAAGATCTGTCGCTGCAGGTGGCAAAAGGGGAGTTCTGTGTACTGCTCGGCACTTCCGGCTCCGGCAAATCGACCACCCTGAAGATGATTAACCGGCTGGTGGAGTATGACAGTGGTGAAATCCGCTTTGCCGGTGAGTCGATTCGCCAGCTCGATGCCCGCTCGCTCAGGCAACGCATGGGCTATGCGATTCAGTCGATAGGGCTGTTTCCACACTGGACGGTGCGAAAGAATATTGCCACGGTGCCGGTGCTGCTGGGCTGGTCCGGAGCAAAGATCAACGAACGCATCACGACGCTGCTGGCGCTGCTCAATCTCGACGAGCGCCTGCTGAATCGTTATCCGCATCAGCTCTCAGGCGGTCAGCAGCAACGTGTCGGCGTGGCGCGTGCGCTGGCGGCTGATCCGGAGGTCCTGCTGATGGATGAGCCGTTTGGTGCGCTTGATCCGGTGACGCGCGGCGTGCTGCAACAGGAGATGCTGCGTATTCATCGCCTGTCGGGGCGAACCATCGTGCTGGTGACGCATGATATCGACGAAGCACTGACGCTGGCGGACCGCATTGTGCTAATGGATAACGGTGAGATTGTTCAGCAGGGCAGGCCGGTTGAGTTGCTGACCCAGCCGAAAAATGATTTTGTGCGCGACTTCTTTGGCCGCAGCGAAATGGGCGTACGGCTCTTGTCGCTGGAGCAGGTGGGTAATGCCGTGCGACGCGGCGAGTGGCTGGCGGGTGAACCGATTGCTGCAGGGCTGACGCTGCGCGACGCCCTGTCGCAGTTTATTGCACGGGGCACAGACAGACTCCCGGTCATTGACGATCAGGAGCAGCCGCTGGGCGTGCTCTACTTTGGCGACCTTCTGCGACAGCGCGAGGCATTAACATGCGCAGGCTAAGGGATCCGCTGTTGTGGCTGGTACTGCTCTATGGCGCGCTGCTGACGCTAATGCCTTTGAGTGGGCCGCTGTTCCATCTCTGGTTTCCGGAGCTGGCCCGGCCACTCTATCAACAGGAGAGTTTCTGGCAGTTGACGCTGGCGCATCTGTTTCTGGTGATCACCGCCAGCCTGCTGGCGATCGTCATCGGCATTGGCAGTGGCGTGCTGGTAACCCGGCGGGCAGGGCGTGCGTTCCGGCCGCTGATAGAAACTATCGTGGCAGCGGGCCAGACTATTCCGCCGGTAGCCGTGCTGGCCATTGCGGTGCCGGTGATGGGCTTTGGTGCCTGGCCTGCCGTGGTGGCACTGCTGCTCTACGGTTTACTGCCGATTTTACAGGGAACCCTGGCGGGCATTGATAGCGTACCGTCCAGCAGCCGGGAGATCGCTATTGGCGTAGGCATGAGCAACTGGCAGCGGCTGTGGCAGATTGAGCTGGCGCTGGCTGCGCCGGTGATCATTGCCGGGATACGCACCTCGGTGATCATCAACATCGGTACCGCGGCCATCGCCTCAACGGTCGGGGCAAAGAGTCTCGGGTCGCCAGTGATTATCGGCCTAAGCGGCTTTAATACCGCCTACGTGATTCAGGGAGCGCTACTGGTGGCGCTGCTGGCGATAGTGAGCGACCGCCTCTTTGAGCGCCTGCAACGTCGGCTTAGCGTGAGTGAACGATGAGAGAGTATCCCACCAGCATGAGACCGCTGGTGCCGCCAACCGCCATAATAAAAAACAGCGTGGCGAAAAAGGCTTTTTTGACATTCATGACGGAAACCTGAACTTGTTAACAGTGAGGCGGGGATAATAGCGCGCGCAAGGCAGCAGGCAAAGCGCCCGGCGTGCGTTTTTTGTTATCAGCCGGGTTCATGTAACCGCACGGCATAGCCCTGTTCCTGCCAGTGTGACAGCTGTTCCTGCTGGCGACGGGTTAATTTTTTACCGGTAAATACAAACATATTCATGCCAGGAAAAAGTTCAGGACGCGGGACATCAAGCGGTTCAGCCAGCACATCAATCCGCCAGCCATGCTGTGAAAGACGCCAGCCTTCCAGCCAGATACGGGTACGATCGTCGGTACCCCAGCCAATGATCAGCGCATCTTTTCCCGATTTTTTGCGGCTGCCGGTCAGACAGAAAGCGACATAGTCGATCAGCAAACCATCCAGCAGGCTGCACATGGTTCGGGCAGTATTCTGGTCCAGACTCAGTTTCTGGCGTACAGGCATGAAAACGTGATCAATTAGCGCATCAATCGGATGTTCGCGACCAATCGCAGCAATTTTGTTACGCAGTTTAGCGGGTCTGACATGACGTAATACGCTGATTAGCTCATCCTGCAGTGTGGTCCAGCCATCGTGTGCATCAACATCGCCACCTTCCAGCAATGCCTTTACTTTACCGACCGGCACGCCGCTTTCAATCCAGCGCATGATCTCTTCAATACGCTGCACATCCTCTTCATCAAACTGACGATGTCCGCCTTCGGTACGTTGCGGCTTCAGTAAGCCATAACGACGCTGCCAGGCGCGCAGGGTAACTGGGTTTATGCCACAGCGCTCGGCGACGTCACCGATACTGTATAAGGTCATAAATTCCTCTTTCGATTGGTCTGAGTGTAATTACCATAACGAAGCAAACTAAGTTGTACAATACATTTCTCAATGTACAACTTGACTGATACGGCCCTTTTCAGCTATATCTCATTTGAGAGAATGTTTCCCATAAGTGAGAAAAGTAATGTCTGAGCTGAATACTGAGCAACGACTGGCTGTGAGGCTGTCAGAGTTACGCCTGCAACGCGGCTGGTCGCTGGATGAACTTGCGGTGGCCACGGGCATCAGTCGTGCGACATTATCGCGCATTGAGCGAGGCGAGACCAGCCCTACGGCTGCACTGCTTAACCGTCTGTGTGTCGCCTACGGATTAACGATGTCACGCCTGCTGAGTGAGGTGGAGGAGGAGTCCAGTTTGCTGGTCACCAGCCAGCATCAGCCGGTGTGGCAGGATGAGGCCAGCGGATTTATTCGCCGCAATATATCCCCTCCTGCACTTCATTTCAGATGCGAACTGGTTGAGGGCAGGTTACGGCCTGGTGCGCGTATCGATTACGATTCACCACCCATCCAGGGACTGGAGCAGCATATCTGGCTGCGTGAGGGCGGTCTCACCGTCACGATGGGATCTCAGGCGTGGACGTTGCAGCCAGGTGACTGTTTACGTTTTCATCTGACAGGAAAATCGGCTTTTGAGGCGCACCTGACCGACGGCGCGCGCTATCTACTGGTGGTGGCGAAACCATGATTGAGTACGTAACCCTCAGCGCCACCCAGGCGCAACAGAATCTGGCCGAACTGACCCATGTTTTACAGGGCTGTGTGGCAGATGGGGCCAGCGTCGGGTTTATTGATGCTGAAGACAGTGAGGTGATGACGCGATTCTGGCAGCAGCGAATCATCAGCATCACAGGCGGCGACAGCGAGTTAATCGTGGCGCGTCAACAGGGTCGCATTGTGGCGACGGTGATGATCAATAGCAGCGGCATGCCAAACGGCCGCCACCGGGCGGAGATCAGCAAACTGCTGGTGCATCCGCAGGCACGCCGACAGGGCATCGCCCGTGAACTGATGCAGCGCGCCGAGCAGCGGGCGCGCGAGCGCGTCAAAACCCTGCTGGTGCTGGATACGCGCAGCGGCGATGTCGCCAGCGATCTCTATCGCTCGCTGGGCTGGCAGGTAGCGGGATCGATCCCGTTTTATGCGGAATCCACCGCAGGCGTGCTGGACGCCACCACCGTAATGTACAAAGTGCTGGCGTAAATCACCGCCGCCGGGCACGCACTGAAATTTACGACAGCGCACGAAAAATTCGGCGTGAAAGCTGACGCCGCCGGGATACTGTGTAAAAATACAGGCCATATTTTCAGTGTGGTAACGCAAATCATGGCCCTGACAGCCGCAGTAAAAAGCCAGATAGCGCAATGGTATAAAGCGCTTCAGGAGCAGGTGCCTGATTTCATCCCGCGAGCGCCGCAGCGCCAGATGATTGCCGAAGTGGCAAAATGCCTGGCCGGTGACGATTCGCGCCATCTGGCGGTTGAAGCGCCGACCGGCGTGGGTAAAACTCTTTCTTATCTGATCCCAGGCATTGCGGCCAGCCGCGCCCAGGAAAAGCAGCTGGTCATCAGCACCGCCAATGTGGCGTTGCAGGATCAGATCTTCACCAAAGATCTGCCGCTGTTGAAGAAAATCATCCCCGACCTCACCTTTACCGCTGCTTTTGGCCGCGGGCGCTATGTCTGTCCGCGCAATCTGGCGGCGATGGCAGCCGACGCCGATCAGCAGGGCGATCTGCTGCTCTATCTGGACGATGATGCGGTCAGCAGCACCAAAGAGGAACAGACGCAGTGTGGCCGCTTACAAAAATCCCTGGATCGCTATCAGTGGGATGGCCTGCGCGATCACAGCGAAGAGAACGTCAGCGACAGCCTGTGGCAGCGCCTTTCTACCGATAAAGCAAGCTGCCTGGGCGCGCACTGCCACTGGTATCGTGAATGCCCGTTCTTTGTGGCGCGACGCGAAATCGAGCAGGTGGATGTGGTGGTGGCGAATCATGCGCTGGTGATGGCGGCGATGGAGAATGAGTCGGTGCTGCCACCGGCTAAAAACCTGATGCTGGTGCTGGATGAAGGGCACCATTTGCCCGACGTAGCCCGCGATGCGCTGGAGATGAGTGCCGACATTACGCCGGGCTGGAGCAGCCTGCAACTTGACCTGTTTATCAAGCTGGTTGACAGCATCATGACGCAGATGCGGCCAAAATCGCCGCCGCCGCTGGCTAACCCTGAGCGGCTGAAAGCACACTGTGATGAGCTGCGCGAACTGCTGACCGTGACCGCGCAGGCGCTGAATCCGCTGCTGCCACCGCATAACCAGCCGGGCGAATTTCGCTTTGTGCTGGGTGCGCTTCCGCAGGAGCTGCTGGATCTCTGTGCCCGGCTGTTCAAACTCAGCGACGCGCTGCGCGGTTTGAGCGAAGGCCTGATCAATGCACTCAGTGAGCAGACTGGCAAGGTGGACGTGGTGCGATTGCATCGCAATCTGCTGCAGCTCAATCGTCAGTTTGGCTGGTTCGAGTCGGTGAGCAAATTGTGGCGGCTGGCGGCGATGGAAAAAGCGTCTGGCGCACCGGTATCGAAATGGATCACCCGCGAGCTGCGCGAAGGTCAGGCGCATCTGCTGTTTCACTGCGCCGGTATTCGCGTCAGCGATCAGCTGGAAAAGCTGCTGTGGCGCAAAATCCCACATGTGGTGGTCACCTCTGCCACACTGCGATCGCTCAACAGTTTCAACCGCCTGCAGGAGATGTCGGGACTCAGCGAAAAAGCAGGCGATCGTTTTGTGGCGCTGGACTCGCCGTTTAACCATGTAGAGCAGGGCAGGCTGGTGATCCCGCAGATGCGCTTCGAGCCGCTGATGACGCACGAAGCGGAGCACATTGCGGAGATGGCCGGTTTCTTCCGTCAGCAGATGGCGGAGAAAAAGCACAAAGGCGTGCTGGTGCTGTTTGCCAGCAACCGGGCCATGCAGCAGTTTGTCGCCTGTCTGCCTGACCTGCGGCTCTCGATGCTGGTGCAGGGCGATCAGCCGCGCAGCCGGCTGGTCGATTTGCATCGCCAGCGCGTCACCAAAGGGGAAACCAGTATTCTGATTGGCCTGCAGTCCTTTGCCGAAGGGCTTGATCTGAAGGGCGATCTGCTGAGTCAGGTGCATATTCACAAAATCGCTTTTCCCCCGGTGGACAGTCCGGTAATTTTGACCGAAGGCGAGTGGCTTAAAAGCCTGAAGCGTTATCCGTTTGAGGTGCAGAGCTTACCCAGCGCCTCATTCACCCTGATTCAACAGGTCGGGCGCCTGATTCGCAGCCATCAATGTTATGGCGAAATCGTTATTTACGACCGTCGTCTGCTGAGCAAATCCTACGGCAGTCGGTTATTAGCCGCGTTGCCGATCTTCCCGATTGCGCAGCCGGAAACGCCAGAGCCGGAAGCGATACCGGCCACCGTGGCGCCAAAAAACACGGTGCGAAAACGACGTCCCACGCGGCGCTAAGCCGCGCACTTAACCGGAAGCGAGTGATGGAACTGAATAAAATCATTAAAGAGATTGGTCGCGGTAAAAATCATGCCCGCGACATCGATTTTGATACCGCGGTGACGCTGTATGGCGCAATGCTGGCGGGCGAGGTGCCGGACCTGGAACTGGGCGGCATCCTGATTGCGCTGCGTATCAAGGGCGAAGGCGAAGACGAGATGCGCGGCTTTTATCAGGCGATGCAGGCACAGATGATGCAGCTGCGAGCGCCAGAAAACCGGCCGATGCCGATCGTCATCCCCAGCTACAATGGCGCGCGCCGCCAGGGCAATCTGACGCCGTTGCTGGCGTTGCTGCTGGTGAAACTCGGCTTCCCGGTGGTGGTACATGGCGTCAGCGACGACGCGACGCGTATCACCAGTGAGGCGGTGTTTGCCGCACTGGGTGTAACACCTGTCACCACCGCAGAGTTGGCGCAGGCGAAACTCGACCAGGGCGAACTCGTTTTTATCACTATCGATCACCTCTGCCCGCCAATGGCGAAACAGCTCTCACTGCGCTGGCGGATGGGCGTCCGTAACAGCGCACATACGCTGGCAAAACTGGCAACCCCGTTTGCAGAGCGTGCGGCGCTGCGGCTGTCGAGCGTGTCGCATCCGGAGTATGTGCCGCGCGTGGCGAAATTCTTCAGTGACATTGATGCGCCAGCGATACTGCTCAATGGCACCGAAGGGGAAGTCTATGCGAATCCGCAGCGCTGCCCGGCGATCAGTATGATTCAGGGCGCAGGCGTGGAAGCGGAAGTGTGGGTCGAGCGTCAGCCTGAAGTGGCGGTTGAACTGCCGGCGGACAAGACGGCAGAGGTGACGGCGCGCTGGATTGATGAGGTGCTGAATCAGCAGCGCCCGGTGCCTGCGTCACTGCGATTGCAGCTCGCCTGCTGCCTGCGCGCCAGCGGCCAGTGCGACTCGCTGGCGGCGGCCGGGCAGCAGATTGCCGCTGCCGGATACTGAGTCAGGCGGCTGGCAGCGCCTGTTCAACCAGGTTCTGCCAGAAACGGATGCCAATCGGCAGCAGCGCGTCGTTGAAATCATAGCGAGCGTTATGTAGCGGCGCGGAGGGCGTCTCGCCATCCGCGCCCAGCCAGAAGTAAGCGCCGGGACAGGCTTCCATCATGCAGGCAAAATCTTCTGATGCCATCGACGGATTGACCTGCCAGTGAACCTGTTCTGCGCCCAGCGTTGCCAGCGCCACGTCGCGCACCTGCTCAGCCGGGGCCGCATGGTTAGCCGTGACCGGATAGCCCGGCAGCCAGTTAATCTCGCCGCTGACGCCAAACGGACGTGGTAGAGTCGTCACAAACTCATCAATCAGTCCGCGTACTTTTTCGCGCACGCTGGTCTGCAGGCAGCGCACTGTGCCGCGCAGCATAATCTGTTCCGGAATCACGTTGATCGCTTCACCCCCGTGGATCTGCGTTACACTGACCACCGCAGAGGCAAGGGGCGAGAGCCGACGGGAGGGAATCGTCTGCAGCGCCAGAATCAGCTCGGCCGCTACCACCATCGGATCGGCGCCACTTTCTGGCATCGCCGCATGGCAGCTTTTACCGTGCAGGGTAATTTCGAATGAATCCAGCGATGCCATCATTGCGCCAGGATTAACAGCCAGTGACCCCAGCGGCAGCCCCGGCCAGTTGTGCATCGCGTAGATCGCATCCATCGGAAAGCGCTGGAACAATCCCTCTTCCACCATTTTGCGCGCCCCGCCCAGATTCTCTTCGGCAGGCTGAAAGATGAAATGCACCGTGCCGCTAAACTGACGCGTGGCAGCCAGCTGTCGGGCGGCGGCCAGCAGGATAGCGCTGTGACCATCGTGGCCGCAGGCGTGCATGACGCCAGGCGTCGAAGATCGCCACTCAGCGTCGCCTTTCTCTGTAATCGGCAATGCATCCATATCCGCACGCAGCCCGATAACCGGACCGGGACCGTTTTCCAGCGTACCGATGACTCCTGTTCCCGCCAGACCACGAAACACCTGCAGCCCCGCCCGCGCTAATTCTTCAGCAATAAACTGGCTGGTTTGCTGTTCCTGGTAACCTAATTCGGGGTGGCGATGAAACTCACGGCGCCAGTGCAGGGCGTCTTCAAGCAGGGCAGGGGAAAGGGTCATGCAGCGTCGCGCTCCATACAGAATGAGAAGATTTCACTTTAGTGATTGGGTGGCGCGGCGTCTATCGCTGTCGGGACTAAATATGGCTATAGGCTAAATCAAAATGGAATAAGTAATAAGGAAGTGATTTCAGAGAGGGGTTTCACAATGGAAAAGTCAGAAAAACGGGGCAGGCCACAGCGCGCCCCGTGTAGTGAACAATATCAGACTATTTTTGCATTGGCAGGTTCAGGCCGTGCTCTGCAGCACAGCTCTGCGCCAGCTCATAACCTGCATCGGCGTGACGCATGACACCGGTGGCCGGGTCATTCCATAACACACGACCCAGACGCGCATCGGCTTCTTTGCTGCCATCGGCAACAATCACTACGCCAGAGTGCTGCGAGAAGCCCATGCCAACACCGCCGCCGTGATGCAGGCTGACCCAGGTCGCGCCGCCCGCGGTATTCAGCAGCGCGTTAAGCAGCGGCCAGTCAGAGACCGCATCCGAGCCATCTTTCATCGCTTCGGTCTCGCGGTTTGGTGAGGCAACTGAACCGCAGTCGAGATGGTCGCGGCCAATGACCACCGGCGCTTTCAGCTCGCCGTTGCGCACCATTTCATTGAACGCCAGACCGGCAAGGTGTCGCTCGCCCAGTCCCAGCCAGCAGATACGTGCCGGCAGGCCCTGAAAAGCGATGCGCTCCTGCGCCATATCAAGCCAGCGATGCAGCGTTTTGTGGTGCGGGAACAGCTCCTTGAGTTTGGCATCGGTCTTGTAGATATCCTCCGGGTCGCCTGACAACGCCACCCAGCGGAACGGGCCTTTGCCTTCACAGAACAGCGGACGGATATAGGCCGGTACAAAGCCAGGGAAGTCGAAGGCGTTGCTGACACCCTCATCCAGCGCTACTTGACGGATGTTGTTGCCGTAATCCACGGTCGGAATACCCATATGACAGAAGTCGAGCATCGCCTGGACGTGAACCGCCATAGAGGCACGCGCGGCTTTCTCAACCGCTTTCGGCTGTGAAACGCGCGCCTGTTGCCAGCGCGCCAGATCCCAGCCAATCGGCAGATAACCATTTATTGGGTCATGTGCCGACGTCTGGTCGGTCACGATGTCCGGCTTCGGCCCGCCCGCCCGGGCGCGTTTCACCAGCTCTGGCAGGATTTCAGCGGCATTGCCCAGCAGCCCGACTGAAATCGCTTTTTTCGCAGCAGTGGCTTCGCTGATGATGGCCAGCGCTTCGTCCAGCGTGGTGGCTTTGTAGTCTACGTAGCGGGTACGCAGACGGAAATCGATGCGTGACTCCTGGCACTCAATCGCCAGTACGCAGGCACCGGCCAGCACACCCGCCAGCGGTTGCGCGCCGCCCATGCCGCCCAGCCCGGCGGTGAGAATCCAGCGTCCGCTGAGGTCGTTGTTATAGTGCTGACGTCCCGCTTCCACAAAGGTTTCATAGGTGCCCTGCACGATGCCCTGTGCACCGATATAGATCCAGGAACCGGCGGTCATCTGGCCGTACATCATCAGGCCCGCTTTATCCAGCTCGTGGAAGTGATCCCAGGTCGCCCAGTGTGGCACCAGATTAGAGTTCGCCAGCAGGACGCGCGGCGCATCCGCGTGGGTGCGGAAGATGCCGACCGGTTTGCCGCTCTGGATCAGCAGCGTCTCATCCGGTTGCAGCGCCCGCAGCGAACGCAGGATCTGCTCGAAGCATGCCCAGTTTCGCGCTGCTTTACCGATGCCGCCGTAAACCACCAGATCTTCCGGCCGCTCGGCCACATCGGGATCGAGGTTGTTCTGAATCATGCGGTAAGCCGCTTCAATCAGCCAGTTAGCGCAGTGCAGTGTGGTGCCATGTGGCGCACGAATTTCACGTGCCACAGCCTGAGAAAGAGTTTCGCTCATAAGAGATTCCTTAATTCAAGAAGTTGGGCGCATGCTCGGCAGCAGCGCGGTCAATGCCTGAGGCCAGTCAGCGCGACTTGCCCACTGACGCATGGCCTCGATATCGGGTGCCAGCAGGCGATCTTCCTCAAGGAAAGCGACCTGCTCGCGAATGGTGTCGATGGCCTGCTCAATCAGCACAGAGCTTTTCAGCGGCCGGTTAAATTCAATACCCTGCGCGGCGGCCATCGCTTCAATACCGACCACCGCGGCGCTGTTAAAGCACATGCTGCCGAGGCGGCGGGCGGCATAGGTCGCCATTGAGACGTGATCCTCCTGGTTAGCGGAGGTCGGCAGACTGTCTACGCTGCCCGGATGGGCCAGCGATTTGTTCTCAGAGGCGAGCGCGGCGGCGGTGACCTGGGCGATCATAAAGCCAGAGTTCACGCCACCGTCACGTACGAGGAAAGGCGGAAGGCCAGATAAGCCGCTGTCCAGCAGCAGCGCCAGGCGCCGCTCGGAGATGGCGCCGACTTCAGCAATGGCCAGCGCCAGGATATCTGCGGCAAAGGCAACGGGTTCGGCGTGGAAGTTGCCGCCGGAGATCACATCGCCGCTGTCGCTGAACACCAGCGGGTTGTCCGAGGCTGCGTTTGCTTCGATTTCCAGAATCCGCGCCGCGTGGCTGAAATTGTCCAGGCAGGCACCCATCACCTGCGGCACGCAGCGGATGGAGTAGGGGTCCTGTACACGGCCGCAATGGGTATGCGACTGCAGAATTTCACTGCCCTCTATCAGAGCGCTGACGGCGGCGGCGACCGCAATCTGGCCCTGCTGACCACGCGCTTTATGAATACGGGCGTCGAACGGTTTCAGCGAGCCTTTGATCGCCTCCAGCGAGAGCGCACCCGCCATCAGACCGGCAGCAAACAGATTTTCACCTTCAAACAGGCCACGCAGCGCCAGCGCAGTCGAAACCTGGGTGCCATTGAGTAGCGCCAGTCCTTCTTTTGGACCGAGCACAAACGGCGACAGGCCGACGCTTGCCAGTCCTTCTGTTGCCGGGATCAGCTTACCAGCGAGCCGTACCTGACCTTCACCCAGCAGCATCAGCGACATGTGCGCCAGCGGCGCCAAATCGCCAGAAGCCCCGACAGAGCCTTTTTCCGGGATGCAGGGCATCACACCCGCGTTAAACAGGGCAAGCAGCGCCTCAACGAGTTCGATTCGCACGCCAGAGTGACCGCGCGCCAGACTGATGATTTTGGTTGCGACCACCAGCCGGGTGACATTGTCGGGCAGCAGATCGCCCAGTCCGACGCTGTGTGACAACACCAGATTACGCTGCAGATCCGCCAGCCGGCTGGCCGGAATTTGGGTCTGCGCCAGTTTGCCGAAGCCGGTATTAATGCCATACACCACGTTACCGGAGGCGACAATGGCATCTACGGTTTGCTGCGCCGCTGCAATCGCCTGACGCGCATGCTCATCGAGACTTAATGTGACATTACCCTGATAGATAGCGCGTAATGTGGCGAGGTCCACCTCGCCTGGCACCAGGCGCAATGCCTGAAACGAACCTGACATAGCCTACTCCTGTCGATACAAGTGTGCTGGTGTGGCGAAGCTGCTTCCCTTGCCCTGAACCAGCGGGATAATTCGAGTGAAACATAAGCATTAAATCTTGTCTATGCTTGTCTATACAATCAAGCAAAGTAAGCAAAGGACGTGCCAGGCCGATCACAAAAATCGAATCTCCCTATGCTGCGGGTCGGGTGTTTAGCATGTGGGAGAAGCTGCACCATCAGGATGCGGAGGCTGCACCATCGGAGCATCGCGTGCTCTGCTGGATGTATATACATTCACGCAGTGAGACAGTAAACTCAGGGGACTTTCAGCATAAGGAACAGCAAATGGTTGAGCATACGGCACTGGCACAACTGGCGGCGGCAATGAGCGATGAACCTGCACCGATCTATCAGCGGGTGAAACAGGCCATCGTCAGCCAGATTCGTGAAGGGTTGTGGAAAGCGAATCAGCGTGTGCCATCAGAAAGTGAACTGGTCAATGAACTGGGCGTCAGTCGCATGACTATTAACCGGGCGCTGCGTGAGCTCACCAGTGAGGGATTTCTGGTGCGGATGCAGGGTGTCGGGACCTTTGTGGCGGAGATGAAAGGGTACACCGCCATGCTGGAGGTGCATAACATCGCCGATGAGATTGCCCAGCGAGGTCATCAGCACAGCGCAAAAATCCTTACCCTCGGTCAGAACAAAGCCGATCCCGAGCAGGCGGCCGTACTGGGTCTCACTACCGGGCAGACGCTCTTCCATTCGCTGATTGTGCACTACGAAAACGATCTGCCGGTGCAGCTGGAGGATCGTCTGGTCAATCCCCTGGTCGCGCCCGACTACCTGACGCAGGATTATGAGAAGATGACGCCGTACACCTATCTCATGCGGGTCGCGCCGCTGACGGCGGGTGAGCACATCGTTGAAGCGGTGCTGCCCGATGCGCGTCAGCGTAAGCATTTGTCGCTGGATGAGCACGAACCCTGCCTGCTGATTCGCCGTCAGACCTGGAGCGACACGAAAATCGTGACCTATGCGCGATTGCTCTATCCCGGCTCACGTTACAAACTGCTGGGCCGCTTCAGAGGACACGGTTAAGTCGGGTAAACAGCAGCCGGGCATCCGTGTCACACGGGCTGAGTTGTGTCTCATCATCGACCCACCACGTCCCCTGTTGCGCGCTCAGCTTTTCTCCGTCAGCCGTCTGCCATGCGCCAGCCAGCACCCAGGCGACGCCATGCAGCGCGCTGACCTCTGTGGTCACCACCTCCACCGTTGCCTGCCATTCACCACGTCGCGTCATGATATTAAAATCTTCGCTGACGCTGCCCTGCAGTTGTGCCGTTAAGGCGAGTTCGCCGGCGAACGCCCACGGCTTTTGCGGCGTCAACAGATGCTGCACGCCGGGCGCGGTTAACAACACCGGATCGCCGTGCAGCAGGGTGATAACCCGATCAATCTCCGGAAAGGCAGAGAAGGGGCCATCCTGCGCCAGGGTCGCAATACTGGCGCGCCAGCCAAAGCGATCTGCGCCGGGCGGGAAACTGATAATCTCACGGGTCTCACCGCCACCGTTGCGCCAGCGGCTGACTGCCAGATCGGCATATGCGAACCGGGCGATCATCGCAGCGCCGCGATTGCCTGAGCAAAGCGTGCGGCACACGCTGCCTGGTGCGGATGCACGCCATCTTTCACCACGGCTTTACCTGCAACATAGACGTCGCGAATCTGATCGCGCTGTCCGGCAAACAGCCAACGGTTCATTACGGCGTGTGATTCCACGCTGCCGAGCCATGCCTCATCACGCAGCACCAGCCAGTCAGCACGTTGTCCCACCGCCAGCGTACCCTGCTGAATGCCGCACGCCTGCGCACCCCCTGCTGCAGCCTGTTGCCAAAGCAGATCGCCTACCGAGGGCTGGTCAGGCAGGGTGATTCGGTTGCGGCGCTGGTCGCGCAGGCGCTGCGCATACTCCAGCCAGCGCAGCTCTTCCTGGGTGCTCAGCGAGACGTGACTGTCGGAGCCAATGCCCCAGCGTCCGCCCTGCGCGATATACTCCACCGCCGGAAAAATGCCGTCACCGAGGTTGGCTTCGGTGGTCGGGCAGAGACCCGCCACCGCACCGCTGCGGGCAAGGCGTGACAGTTCGCTCTCATCCAGATGCGTGGCGTGGATCAGACACCAGCGCGTATCCACGTTAAAGCGGTTAAGGAGCCAGGCAACCGGCCGTTCGCCGCTCCACGCCAGTGAATCATTGACCTCTTTCTGCTGTTCAGCCACATGGATATGGACCGGCAGCCCAGGATCGCTGGCCGCCAGCACGTCGTGCATCTGACTTTCACTTACTGCCCGCAGCGAATGGAAACAGAGGCCACGATTCAGCAGTGGCCGCTGCTGCTGCCACTCCTCCAGCCGCGCCTGCTGTTGCAGATACTGGTCGGTCTGCTGGATAAAACGTTTCTGACCCGCCGTTGCAGGCTGACTGCCAAAGCCGCTGTAGCTGTAGAGCACCGGCAGCAGGGTCTGACCGATACCGGCGATCTCCGCCGCCTCGATCAGCTGTTGCAGCATCGCATCATCACCATAGGGTGCGCCGCTGGGGTCGTGATGCAGATAGTGAAACTCCGCCACCTGGGTGTAGCCGCCCTTCAGCATTTCGATGTAGAGCAGGGCGGCAATATCGCCCACCTGCCGGGGTGTCAGGCGCTGCACCATGCGGTACATCAAATCCCGCCAGGTCCAGAAGCTGTCCTGAGGATCGCCCGCGACTTCTGCCAGCCCCGCCATGGCACGCTGGAATGCATGCGAGTGCAGGTTGGCGATCGCCGGAATTACCTCGCCGTTGAGCTGGACAGCATTCTCCGCATGGCTATCCGGAGCAATGGCATCGATAAAACCCGCCTGATTAACTGTGATACGAACCTGCTGCTGCCAGCCCTCTGCCAGCAGTGCACGCGGGGCAAAAAAAGTTACCATGGTTGATCCTCTCCGGATGTGGTTGTATATACATATACATACTTTGAGGCACAGTGTAAACGGTGGAGGCTTAGGCAGCGATGGCAGAAGAGATGCGTGTAGATACGGTATGGACCGGGGCCGACCTGGTTACCATGCGTGACGGAAAGTACCATCTGATTCCGCAAGGCGCGCTGGTGGTGCGGGCAGGTAAACTGGTATGGGTGGGCCCGCAGGCGGAGATGCCCGCGTTCGTCGCCGATCAGCATCATCAACTGCCAGGCGGCATCGTGACGCCAGGGCTGGTGGATTGTCATACCCATCTGGTGTTTGGCGGCGACCGCAGTCAGGAGTTTGAACAGCGCCTGAATGGCGTCAGCTACGCAGAGATCGCCGCGCAGGGCGGCGGCATTCTCTCCACCGTGCGCGCCACCCGCGCGGCCACGGAAGAGGAGCTGGTGGCGTCGGCTCGCTGGCGGCTCAATCGGCTGCTGGCCGAAGGCGTCACCACCGTGGAGATTAAGTCCGGCTATGGTCTGGATGAAGAGAGCGAACTGCGGATGCTGCGGGCGATTCGCCAGTTGGGAGAGAGCGTGTCCGCCGATGTGCGTGCCACCTGTCTGGCAGCACATGCCTTTCCGCCGGAGTTTAAGCACGACCCGGATAGCTGGGTCGATATCATCTGCGATCGACTCCTGCCGCAGGTGAAGGCGCTGGGGCTGGCGGATGCGGTGGATGCGTTCTGTGAGCATCTCGCCTTTTCCCCTGCGCAGGTGGCGCGGGTGTTTGACCGGGCGGTGGCGCTGGGTATGCCGGTGAAATTGCATGCGGAACAGCTTTCGGCACTGGGGGGCGCAGCACTGGCGGCGCGCTACGGCGCACTCTCTGCGGACCATCTTGAATACGCCACGGAAGAGGATGCCAGGGTGATGGCAGAGCATGGCACCGTCGCGGTGCTGCTGCCTGGTGCGTTTTACCTGCTGCGTGAGACCCAGCGCCCGCCGGTGGAAAGCTTCCGGCGACATGGGGTACCGATGGCACTGGCCAGCGATGCGAATCCTGGCACCTCGCCTGCGCTGTCGCTGCGTCTGATGCTCAATATGGGTTGCACGCTGTTTGGCATGACACCGGAAGAGGCGCTGGCGGGCGTCACCCTGTGGGGAGCAAAAGCGCTGGGGCTGGCTGACAGTCACGGCTCGCTGGAGGCGGGAAAAGTGGCAAACTTCGTGCACTGGCCGCTGGCTCGTCCCGCGGAACTGGTTTACTGGCTGGGTGGTGAGCTGCCCTGTACCGTTATTTATCGTGGAGAACCACAATGAACCCTTTCTATTTCACCCAGGGCAGCCTGCCGCTGCTGGTCAGCATTCCTCACGCCGGGACCGACCTGACACCCGACGTGGAGGCTGGATTAAGTGAGGCCGCGCGCGGCCTGCCTGACACCGACTGGCATATCCCGCTGCTGTATGATTTTGTGCGTGACCTCGGGGCCAGCGTGTTAATTGGCCGCTACTCCCGTTTTGTGGTTGATCTTAACCGTCCGCCCGATAACCAGCCGCTCTACACGACGGCCACCACTGGCCTGTTCCCGGAAACGCTGTTCGACGGCACGCCGACCTTTGCGCCAGGTAAAACGCCTGATGCCACGGCGCGTCAGGGCTACATCGATCAGATCTGGCAGCCTTATCATCAGCAGATTCAGCAGGAGCTGGCGCGGCTTAAAGCGCTGCATGGTTATGCGCTGCTGTTTGATGCTCACTCCATCGCCAGCGAAATTCCCCGCCTGTTTGAGGGCCGTCTGCCCGATATCAATGTTGGCACCAACGACGGTGCAAGCTGTACACCTGCCATGAGCGCGGCGATTGAAGCAGTATGCAGCGCACAGAACGACTACAGCTGGGTGATTAACGGGCGCTTTAAAGGCGGCTACATCACCCGCGCTTATGGACAGCCGCAGCAGCATATTGAAGCCGTACAGCTGGAGCTGGCGCAGCTCAACTACATGGATGAGATGCCTCCTTACGCCTGGCAGCAGGCGCGTGCCGCCCGGTTACAGAAAGTGCTGAAGGCGATGATTCATGCCATGCTGGCGCAGGCTAAACCGCAATAAATCAGCGATGCGCCACGCCGGTGCAGCGCTGCGCTAATCGGGTGCAGGTGAGGGCAGCCTGTGTGGCTGCTCCCTTGCTACCGCCTCCATTCTTCGCTTTTTCAGAGCTGGCATAACCTTTGCTTGGTTGTATGTACAAGTACTGCAGTGCGTGCTCTATCTGAATAAATTCCGTCTGGCTCACAAAATGAAAAAGCCGGCAATGAACTGCGTTGCGTTAACTTGTATATACATGACATATCATCTTGTGGGGTTTATGTTAAATCTCATCAGGGCGATCACCAGGCCGCTACTTCAGGAGAACCGTATGACACACCCTCTGACTCTTCGTCGTTTATGTCTTACTACGCTGGTTTCCAGTCTGCTGCTCTGTGGCGTCAGCGCCCAGGCTAAAGAGTGGAAGTCGATCACCATTGCCACTGAAGGCAGTTATGAACCCTGGAACCTCACCCTGCCGGGCGGCAAGCTGGGCGGTTTCGAACCGGAGCTGATGGCGGATCTCTGCCAGCGCATGGCGATCCAGTGCAAGCTGGTGGTGCAGAACTGGGATGGGATGATCGCCGGACTGAATGCCGGAAAATATGACGTCATCATGGATGCGATTGTGATTACGCCCGACCGCAAAAAAGTGGTGAATTTCACCGTGCCTTACGCCTCAACACCCGCCACCTTTATCACGGTAAAAGGGTCACTGCTGCCCGCTGACAGCAAGATCATCAAACTCACTGACGATGAAAAAACCATTGAGCCTGCCATCGCACCCCTGAAAGCAGCGCTGAAGGGCAAAACGATTGGTATCGCCTCTGGCACGGTCTATACGCCGTTTATCGACAAATACTTCAAAGGGGTGGCGGATGTGCGTGAATACACCAGCTCAGCCGATGCGATTCTTGATTTGCAGGCCGGACGCATTGATGCGGTGTTTGACGATGTGACGTTCGCGCAGTCGATGCTGGCACGACCGGATAACCGCAACCTCAGTTTCAGCGGTCCTCAGCTGGGCGGCCCAATCTGGGGTGAGGGCGAGGCGATGGGTGTACGCATGGCCGACAACGATCTGAAAGCCCGACTGGATCAGGCGATTAAAGCCGCGCTGGCCGATGGCACAGTGAAAAAGCTGAGTGAGAAGTGGTTCAAAACTGACGTCACACCCTGAGTGAGGTAACTGATGATAAGCCTGCTGAGTTTTGGCCCGGACGGCTGGGGACGGTTGATTCTGAGTGCCACGCTGACCACGTTGCTGCTGTCGTTTTGCGCGCTGCTGGTCGGCGCGGTGGTGGGATCGGGCGTGGCCGCCGCAAAGTTATCCCCGCACCGGGCGGTACGCTGGCTGGGTGAAAGCTACTCGGTGATCTTTCGGGGTATCCCTGAATTGCTGGTGATCTACCTGTTCTACTTCGGTGGATCGGGACTGATCACGCAGATCGGACAACTGTTTGGCGCAGACGGTTTTATCGAAGCGCCGCCGTTTCTGATCGGGGCATTGGCGATCGGGCTTATCTCCGGCTCTTACCAGGCGGAAGTCTATCGTGCCGCGCGGCTGGCTCTGGCGAAAGGGGAGATCGAAGCCGCCGTCGCCATTGGCATGCCGCGCTGGCGCATCCGGCAACGTATCCTGTTGCCGCAGGTGGCGCGCTATGCGCTGCCCGGCCTGTCTAACGTCTGGCAGATGAGCCTGAAAGATTCCGCGCTGGTATCGGTGACCGGCATTGTCGAGCTCATGCGGGCCAGCCAGATAGCAGCCGGTTCTACCCGGGACTACTTCTCCTTTTACCTGGTGGGCGGTGCCTGTTATCTGCTGCTGACGCTGCTGTCGAATCGCGCCTTTCTGCGCGCCGAATCCCGTCTGGGTCGCGCCTGGCAAAGCCGCACCGCTGCACAGCATTAAGGAGAGTTATGATTGATTTTGCGTTCCTTACTGACACCTTCCTGAAACTCAGCGCGGCGCTGCCGGTCACGCTCGGCCTGTTTATCAGCGCCTTTCTCTGCGGGGGCGTGCTGGCGGTCGGTATTCTGGCGCTGCGCATGAGCCGCTGGCGGCTGCTGAGTGCATTCGCCCGCGGCTACATTCTGGTGTTTCGCGGCTCGCCGCTGATGATTCAGTTGTTCCTGATCTACTACGGGCTGGGACAGTTTGGGGTGATCCGCCACAGCGTCTTCTGGCCGTTTCTGCGTGAGCCTTTTACCTGCGCGGTGCTGGCCCTGTCCCTCTGTACCGCCGCCTACACGGCGGAGATCCTGCGCGGCGCGCTGCTGGCGGTCCCGCCCGGTCAGGTGGAAGCGGGGATGGCATGCGGCATGTCGCGCGGCCTGCTGCTGCGGCGCATTATCGCACCGGTGATGCTGCGTTATGCGCTGCCTGCGTACTCCACCGAAGCGATTCTGCTGGTGAAATCAACCGCGCTGGCGAGTCTGGTGACGGTGTGGGATGTCACCGGGGTCGCGCAGCAGATTATCCAGCGTACTTACCGCACTATGGAGGTGTTTCTCTGTGCGGCGGCGATCTATCTGATCCTCAACTTCATCATTGTTCAACTGTATGCCCTGCTGGAGCGGCGTCTGACACCGGTTCATAAACCGGAAAAAAAGCCGTTACCGGCCGCTAAGCCGATCCCCGGAGGAGAAAAAAATGTCTGAACTGCCACCTGTCACGCTGTCGGCCAGCGATATCCATAAATCCTTTGGCGCGATGGAGGTGCTGAAGGGCATCTCGCTGCAGGCGCATCAGGGCGATGTCATCTCTATTCTCGGTGCCAGCGGCTCCGGTAAAAGTACGCTGCTGCGCTGTATCAACCTGCTGGAGACGCCTGATTCTGGCGTCGTCAGCGTGGGCGGTGAAACCATTGAGATGAAGCGTCATGCACGCGGGCACCAGCTGGCGGCTAACCCGCGTCAGATTGAACGGCTGCGTTCACGGCTGGGGATGGTGTTTCAGAGCTTTAATCTCTGGTCGCATCTCACCGTACTGCAAAACGTTATTGAAGGGCCGCACTACGTGCTGAAGCGCGATAAAAAAGCCTGCATCGCTCAGGCAGAACAGCTGCTGGATCGGGTTGGCCTGCTGAATCGCAAAGACTTCTATCCCGCTCAGCTTTCGGGCGGCCAGCAGCAGCGGGTGGCGATCGCCCGCGCGCTGGCGATGGACCCGGAGGTGATGCTGTTTGATGAACCGACATCGGCACTGGATCCGGAACTGGTGGGTGAGGTGCTGAAGGTGATGCGCAGCCTGGCCGAAGAGGGGCGCACCATGCTGGTGGTCACGCACGAGATGGGCTTTGCCCGCAACGTCTCAAACCGGGTCGTGTTTATGCATCAGGGCACGATTGATTGTCAGGGCACGCCAGAAGCGATGTTCGGCGAGGCGGGATCGGCGCGCTTTAAGCAGTTTATTTCCAGCCATCATCAGGTGGAGCCGGTGGTATGAGCGACGTCATGAGTCAGACGCGGGTCTGGGGCGATGGTCCGCTTAAATGGCAGGAGCTGGTGAAGGTCGCCCGGCATGGCGCGACTCTGACGCTGAGCGACAGCGCCTGGCAGCGAATTGCCCGGAGCCGTGAAATCGTCGGCAACATCGTCGCGGCGGGGCAGGTAGCCTACGGCATTAATACCGGATTAGGGGCGTTGTGCAACATTACTCTTTCCGAAGATGAACTGAGCCAGCTGTCGCGCAATACCTTACTGAGCCATGCCTGTGGTGTCGGGCCGGTGCTTAAAAAAGCGGAGGTCCGCGCCATTCTGTGTGCCGCGATTGCCAACTACAGTCATGGCAAATCGGGTGTGTCAGTGGCGCTGGTGAAGCAGCTGCTGGCGCTACTGAATCTGCAGATTACCCCTCAGGTTCCGTCCCAGGGATCGGTGGGCTATCTGACCCACATGGCGCATATCGGTCTGGCCCTGATCGGCATCGGCGAGGTGGAGTGGCACGGCGAAATCATGCCCGCGCAGCAGGCGCTAACCCAGGCAGGCTTAGCGCCTTACCGGCCAGGTGCCAAAGAGGGATTGAGCCTGGTCAACGGCACGCCTTGCATGACCGGCTTAGCCTGCCTGGCGCTGGACGATGCCGGGCGTCTGCTGGACTGGGCGGATGTGACAGGCGCAATGAGTTTTGAAGCGCTGCGCGGTCAGCTGGTGGCGTTTGATCCAGAGGTGCTGGCACTCAAGGCCAGCCCGGGAATACAGCGCAGTGGTGAACGTCTGCGCCAGTTGCTGAGAGACAGCCCGCTGCTGAACGCGAGCGTCGGCATCCGCACTCAGGATGCGATGAGTCTGCGGTCGATGCCGCAGGTGCACGGCGCCTGCCGCGATCAGTTTGATCACGCCGCACGTCAGGTGGAGACTGAACTCAACGCCTGTACCGACAATCCGCTGATTCTGGGCACGCCGCAGGAGTGGCGCGTGGTGTCACAGTCACATCCGCACGGTGAATCGGTGGCGATGGCCTGTGACCTGCTGGCGATTGCGCTGGCGGAGCTCGGGAGTATTGCCGAACGACGGCTGGATCGGCTGGTAAACCCGCTGGTCAGTGGCCTGCCGCCGTTTCTGGTGGCCGAGCCTGGCGTCAATTCTGGCATGATGATTGCGCAGTACGTCGCGGCCTCACTCTGCGCGGAAAACCGTCAGCTGGCGCAGCCTGCGGTACTCGATAACTATGTCACTTCAGGATTACAGGAGGATCACGTCAGTCTTGGCACCGGTTCGGCGTTAAAGCTGCTGAAGCTGGTCAGCAACGTCGATCACATCATCGCGATTGAGTATCTGCTGGCGGCGCAGGCGCTGGAGTTTCACGGTGAATCACAGCTGGCAGCCGGCACGCGGCGCGCCTGGCAGCATCTGCGGCAGGTGGTTGAGCGCTGGCAGCAGGATCGCTGGCTGGCACCCGACATCGACCGTGCGGTGGCGCAGATAAGGGCGCACCGGACCGATGCGCTTGTGGGGTGAGGATTATTTAGGGCGTGCGTCGGGACGGACCAGGTCAAAGCGTTGTGTTTCGCTGATGCCGTAATAGGCGCTGGGACCACCTGCGCGCAGAATCGGCTCGGCTTTTGCGGTCTGATAAATGCCCGCTTCCAGCAGCGATTCATCGATGTGGATCGCGACCGCTTCACCTAGCACCAGCCAGCTGTCGACCAGATTGCCACTGGCATCCTGCAACTGAATCAGCTGGGTCAGACGACACTCAAAGTTGACCGGGCTTTCCTCCACCAGACTTGCACCAACCTGTGATGCTGACAGCGGGGTTAATCCGGCAAAAGCAAACTCATCCTGATCGGCAGGCAGTGAAGCAGAACTTTCGTTCATCGCTTCGGCCAGCGGGCGGGTAGCCAGGT
The DNA here is from genome assembly GCF_041982285.1 of Pantoea sp. ANP04. Lineage (NCBI taxonomy): Bacteria > Pseudomonadati > Pseudomonadota > Gammaproteobacteria > Enterobacterales > Erwiniaceae > Pantoea > Pantoea sp. ANP04. The sequence continues at coordinate 100,222 of NZ_JAUTYS010000005.1, forward strand.
TCCAGACAAACTCTTTGGTGTCCGCAATGTTCTGCACGCTGTCTTTCCAGCCGCTGCTGGCGAAACCGATAATTGGCGGATGATAGTTGAAGCAGTTAAAGAAGCTGTAAGGGGCCAGATTGCGCTGGCCGCTGGCGCTGACAGAGCTAATCCAGCCGATTGGTCGTGGTCCGATAATGGCGTTGAGCGGATCGTGGGGCAGACCGTGACCAGCACGGGGTTCATAGGAATAGCGTTTCCGGGTCATAACGTCTCCAGCAGGTGATTTTATTTATCTTAGCCCGACAGCATCACCCGACGGAATCGGAAAGCGGTAAGCGGATGGTGCGGGTTTATTTTCCGCCGCCTACAGCGTATTGTACGCGCGCCTGAATAATTGAGAGAACGTATGAAAAAGTCAGCCAGCACGTCGCCCTTCCACGCCCGCAATCGCCATCAGGGCGAATACGATTTTGCCGCGTTAACCGCTGCTCATCCGCCGCTGAAGGCTAAAGTCCGGCCTAATGGTTATGGCGTGAAGTCTGTGGATTTTGCGGACCCGGAGGCGGTGATGCTGCTGAACCAGGCGCTGATCAAACTCTTTTACGACATCGACTGGCAGCTTTCTCCCGGCTCACTCTGCCCGCCAGTACCGGGACGCGCCGATTATCTGCACTACCTGGCCGATCTGCTGGCGCTGGATAACAACGGCGTTATCCCGATGGCGGACATTCTCGATGTTGGCTGCGGCGCAAACTGCATCTATCCACTGATTGGTGCGGCAGAATATGGCTGGCGCTTTACCGGCACCGAAATTGATGAAGCCGCCATCAAAGCCGCTAACCGCATCGTTGCGGCTAACCCACGCCTGACGCGCCAGATCCGTCTGCGTCGTCAGAAAAACAGCGATGCGGTGCTGGCGGGTGTGGTCAGCAAAACGGAATTCTTCAGCGCGGTGATGTGTAATCCGCCATTCCACGCGTCGCCGGATGAGGCAGTGGCCGGTTCGCAGCGCAAGGTCCGCAATCTCGGACTGGACAAGAGTGCGCCACTTAACTTTGGCGGGCAGCACAATGAGCTGTGGTATCCCGGTGGCGAAAAGGCGTTTATCGGCAAGATGATCGCCGAGAGCGTGGCGCTGGGTCGTCAGATCGGCTGGTTTACCTCGCTGGTGTCGCGCAAAGAGAACTTGCCGGCACTGGAAAAACAGCTGCAGGCGCTCGACGTTGCTGAAGTGCGGGTGGTGAACATGGCCCAGGGTCAGAAACAGAGCCGCTTTCTGGCGTGGAGTTTTATGCCTGCCGCACCGCGCAGCAAACTGCTGAGTCGTCTGGGAAGTTAGGGTTTTCCCGGTGCAGGCACGCTATTACTGCGGCCAGGGGCATAAAAAAACGGGCCGCTTAGCGGCCCGTTTTGATCAGGAGACGTGCTGCAGGAATTCGCGCAGACGGTCACTGGGTGGATTGCTGATCAGGCTGTCAGGATCGCCATCTTCCGCAATCCGGCCTTTATCAATAAAGATCAGGCGCGAGGCGACCTTCTGTGCAAAGCCCACTTCATGCGTCACAATCACCATCGTCATGCCTTCTTCCGCCAGATCCTGCATCACTTTAAGGACTTCATGACGCAGTTCCGGGTCCAGCGCTGAGGTTGGCTCATCGAACAGCATCATCTTTGGCTTAACCGCCAGCGCACGGGCAATCGCCACGCGCTGCTGCTGGCCGCCGGACAGCTCAGACGGAAAATGATGTGCACGCTCTGCCAGGCCCACTTTGCCCAGCAACTCACGCGCCAGCTGGCGTGCCGCTTCTTTACTGGCGCCACGCACCCGGATAGGACCAAAGGCAACGTTGTCCAGCGCACTCATCTGTGGGAACAGATGAAACTGCTGGAATACCATGCCCGCTTCCTGACGAATCAGGCGGTCATCAACTTTCGGGTCATTCACGCGCAGGCCATCAACAATCAGCTCGCCGCTGGTGATCTCTTCCAGCTTGTTAATGCAGCGTAAAAGGGTGGATTTACCGGAACCGGATGGGCCGATAATTACCACCACTTCGCCCTGGTTAATCTTCAGATCAATATTGTGCAGCACCTGGGTCTGGCCAAAATGCTTGGAGACATCTTTAAATTCAATCACAGGATTTTCACCCTTTTCTCAATGCGGCGCAGCATAAAGCTCAGCACCAGCGTAATCACCAGATAGATGATCGCGACGGCGCTCCAGATTTCCAGAGCGCGGAAGTTACCGGCAATAATCTCCTGACCCTGACGCGTCAGTTCAGCCACACCAATAACGATAAACAGCGAGGTATCTTTGATGCTGACAATCCACTGGTTGCCCAGCGGTGGCAGCATACGGCGCAGCGCCAGCGGCATAATCACGTAGCGCAGCGTCTCACGGCTCGACAGGCCAAGCGCCAGTCCGGCTTCGCGGAAGCCCTTATTAATCGACAGCACGGCACCACGCGTAATCTCCGCGATATAAGCGCCAGAGTTAATCATGATGGTCACTACCGCTGCGCTGAAGGGATCAATGCGCAGGTCGGGGAACGCCATCGGCAGAGCAAAGTAGATGAACATCACCTGCACCACGATAGGGGTGCCGCGGATAATTTCGATAAACACCAGTGCGATGTTATTGGTGATCCAGCCGCCGTAAGCGCGGGCAAAACCGGCAATCAGCCCGATAAACAGGCCGCCAACCAGTCCAATAACAGAGATTATTAAAGTCAGTTTAGCGCCTTCAAGCAGCGCTGGCATGGCGGGCCAGATGACGCTCCAGTCAAACTCCATGGTGTCACTCCAGATATGTTGCGATGGAAAAAAGCAGGGAAAAAGTTTCCCTGCTGAAATCAGATAACGGGCAAATTATTATTTAGGTTCGGTGCCGAACCATTTTTTATAGAGCGTGTTATAGGTGCCGTTCTCTTTCAGGGTTTTCAGTGCGCCGTTTACTTTTTCACGTAAATCGTCGCTGCCTTTCGGGAAGGCGATACCATACTGCTGCGCTTCAATCGAATCGCCTACCGCTTTAAAGCGGCCTTTACCGGCGGTGTGGATGAAGTAAAGAATGTTTGGCGTGTCATGCAGCACGGCGTCCGCACGGTTAGTGCCCAGTTCCATGTAGGCGCTGTCGATGTTCGGGAACTGACGCAGGTCTTTAGATTTGATGTGGGCTTTTGCGTATTCCACAGAGCCGGTGCCGCTTTTCACAGCAACCACTTTACCGTTCAGATCGCTGATGCCTTTGATGTCGTTTTCATTGTTACGCACCATTACCTGCAAACCGCTTTTGTAATAGCCATCAGAAAACTCGATTGCTTTTTTACGTTCTTCGGTAATGGTGATGCCCGCAAGGGCCAGATCGACATTGCGCGTTTGCAGTGCAGGGATGATGCCGCTGAAGTCCATTGGCTTCAGGGTATAATCCAGCTTCAGCTCTTTCGCAATGGCATCCCACAGATCCACATCAAAGCCGACATATTTGTCACCCTGTTTGAATTCGAACGGAACAAAGGCGGTATCGGTAGCGACAACCAGCTTCTTATCTGCTGCAGTGGAAGAGAGGGAGAAGGCCAGCGCCAGCGCGGCCACAGAAACTTTTAACAGTGACTTCATCATTTTTCCTTTTTTTACTACCAGGCGGCAGGGCCTGCGTTTGCGGCTTGTCATATGAAATAATTATGCCAACTTTGCAAGTTTCGCTAAATCAGAGAGTTAAATAACATAGCTGACACGATTTTGCAGTTAATTCTGCCTTTGCACCATTTAGGTGCTCAGTTTTGGTGCATATGGCTGTTTTGGTGCAAGCGGTAGTGTGCCTCAGATGTTAAGGCTGTGAAGCGAAGGAAGGAAGAACTGTTAACAGGGTCATAAAAATGCGGTAACGCAGACGTAAAAAAGGCGGGTTTCCCCGCCTGATTGACTGCATTGAGTTTTATTCAATGTTGGCTTCGATGAACCACAGGAATTTGTCCAGGTCACGTGATGCCGCAGTAAAGATGTCAGCGGTATCTTCATCTTTCACTTCAGTAATGGCTTTACGGGTATCATTAGCCACGACGCTATAACGGTCTGCCAGCGCTTTCAGGTGATCCTGAACGCTGTGAATATTCAGCGGATAGCTTTTCAGCGGCGTCGTATCGTTAACAACCTGCGTGGTGCCCAGTGCAACGCCGCCCAGCTGTACCACACGCTCAGCAATGGTGTCCTGATGCTCGGTGATTGCAGTACGGAAGCCGTCCAGCATTTCATGTACACCGATGAAGTTAGCACCGCGCATGTTCCAGTGCGCCTGCTTAGTAATCAATGACAGGTCAATAAACTCGACTACCAGACGGTTCAACACCGCGATGGTGGCTTTCTTCTCATCTTCGGCCACGTCATTACGGGTATAAATCAGGTCAGCAGATTTAGTTTTAACCAGTTTAGCGGTACTCATCGTTTCAGTCCTCTCTTTGATGGTTGTCCTAATCAAGTACCGGATAAGTATAGCAGCGCTTTTCAGCTTTGCAGAAACGACTTTATCGATAGATGAAATAGTGCAGGTCTTTATTAAATGCGGGAAGGCACAGACGAGGTTAACGCAATGTTAAAATAAAAGCGCTTGTATTTAATTAATTAAATCAATGCTTTAATTTTACATGTAAATAACAGGTAAGCGTCTGTTTCAAAATAGTCAGAACCTGGACAGGGAATGGTTAAGAATAATTCTCATGATGAGCATGATTGTTATTTAGCCCACCACAAAGGCAGGCTAAAGGCGTTTATTTCTGACCAGAATCTGATAATTCCACGCTGCTTAACTGGCTCTTTTTCGGTCGCATGGTCAGCGTTGAGCCTGCCGAAGCGATGATGATTGCCAGTAGCGCCAGCCACTGTAGGCCGGTCAGCGTTTCGCCCAAAAACAGCATGCCGGAAAAAGCGGCCATGGCGGGTTCCAGACTCATCAGCGTGCCGAAGATGCGCGCCGGTAAGCGGGTAAGGGCGATCATCTCCAGTGAGTAGGGTATCGCGCTGGAGAGCAGGGCAACCAGCAATGCGATCGGCATCACGGCCCATGTCCAGATGCCACTTTCTGCAAACGTCAGCCCCAGCGGTACAAAAATCACCGAAGCAATCAGCGAACCGATAGCCACTGTCGCAGGACCATGTTCTGCACCTGCCCGCTGTCCCGCCAGGATATAGATTGCCCAGCAGGCACCCGCACTCACGGCCAGTGCTGCGCCCAATGGATCAATCGCGGTCATCCCTGTCCCAAACGGCAGCAGGAACCACAAACCAATCACCGCCAGCAGCACCCAGACAAAATCCAGTGGTCTGCGCGATCCAAACAGCGCCAGCGCCAGTGGACCGGTAAACTCCAGTCCCACCGCCACGCCCAGCGGCACAGTGCGAATCGCCAGATAGAATGTGAAGTTCATGGTGCCCAACGCCAGACCATACATCAGCAAAGGCAGACGTTGTTCCCGGCTAAAGCGTAAACGCCAGGGTTTAAAGATGACACAGAGTATCAGGGTGCCAAAGCCCAGACGCAGCGCGGTGATTCCCGTCGCCCCAACAGAAGGAAACAGGCTTTTTGCCAGAGAAGCACCGCCCTGCAGCGACAGCATCGCAATCAGCAGTACGGCAATTGGCAACACGATTGGCGCAAGATTTTTAGAAGCGGGAGAGGCAGACATCCTGTGTACTTTTCCTGGTCATCAACGTAACGAGTGGGCCAGTGTAAAGGAAATGTCAGGCAAAAAATCATGAGTCAGCGTTTTTAATTTGCCTTAACTGCGCAAATTTTGGCCAAAATCAGTGCCATTTAGGTAAAGAAATGTCAGGTTTTTTTAGGAATTAACTTAAACGGCAAATTGAGCACAAAAAGATTATTGCAGGAAGATGACGGATTTTATAAGAAAAATGAATGACATAGTATGTCGCATTAACGTCCTGTTACACCAAACTTTCTGTTAGACAACAAAATCCGGGCAGAGTTTCTCGCTATTTTTTGTTATATTTTCAGCGTTGTCAGGAGAGAAGTATTTTCACATTTGAGGTGGTTATGAAAAAAATTGCATGTCTTTCAGCATTAGCCTGTGTACTGGCAGTATCTGCAGGTTCAGCAATGGCACAGAGCACCGTAACTGGTGGCTATGCTCAGAGCGATTATCAGGGCGTAGCGAACAAAGCTAACGGCTTCAACCTGAAATACCGCTACGAAGACGGTTCTAACCCTCTGGGTTGGATCGGTTCATTCACCTACACTGAAAAAGATCGTACCGAAGATGGCGTTTACAACAAAGGCCAGTACTACGGTGTGACCGGTGGTCCAGCTTTCCGTCTGAACGACTGGGCTAGCATCTATGGTGTTGTCGGTATCGGCTATGGTAAATACCAGGGCAACGAAACTGCATCACGTGATAAAACTGACACCAGCGACGTAGGTTTCTCTTACGGCGCAGGCATGCAGTTTAACCCAATGCAGGACATCGCACTTGACGTTGGTTACGAGCAGAGCCGTATCCGTAGCGTTGACGTCGGTACCTGGATTGCTGGCGTAGGTTACAGCTTCTAAGTTTAGCTTAGCTGACCTGCAAAAAAACGGCCCCTTGTGGGCCGTTTTTTATTGTGCTGATTTTACCCGCCACCCCGACTTACCTGTCGGTCTCCCGTCTCATTCTCTGGCAGACGCTGATCTGCAGGCATGCCCCTTTCAGCCTCAGGGCAGTTTCTTATGAGGGGAAAAAACAAAGAGAACAAACAGAGGGGCGTGAGCCTTTCAACCGCAGGCAAAAAGGCTCTGAATCAGGATTAGCCGCGCCAGATAAGATTCGGACAGCGAGGTTCGGCAGGCTTATGGCCCAGCAGTTTTTCAATCAGCATCAGACGCAGTGTGAAAGGGGAACGCGTCAGCAGGCACAGCCAGGATTTAAAATCCGTGGTTGTTTTCTTCTCTGTCTGGAAGCATTTGCTGCAATCTAAGCAACATTTCAGAGTGCTCATAGAATTACCTCCCAATCCTGATCGACGCGGTAATCAGCAGCGTGGGGTGAGAGCGTCATCATCACCAGAGCAACAGAAGATCACTAGGGATCATGCGTTGGCTGCTTACATTATCAACAAAGATAGCACTGGCTATATCGTTTAGCCAAGGCTAATGACGAAAAATTTGAGCTTCTTTGTGGCTGGTTTACAATGAGCGCAGCTAAATCCGTACAGCAGCGTCAGTACGGGAAATAATAATGAGGAAGCTGAATGAGTCGTCGTGCTAAAAGCGTGGTTTCTGCGCCGAAAGGACCACTGAAAGATATTGAAGAGCATGTCGAAGGTTTTCGGCAGGTGCGTGAAGCGCATCGTCGGGAGTTAATTGATGACTACGTTGAGTTAATCTCTGATTTAATTGGTGAATTTGGCGAAGCACGTCAGGTCGATATGGCAGCCCGTCTGGGCGTTTCGCAACCGACAGTGGCTAAAATGCTGAAACGACTTGGCAGTGCCGGGCTGGTTGAGCAGGTCCCTTACCGCGGTGTCTTCCTGACCAGTGAAGGGGAGAAGCTGGCAGAGGAGAGTCGCGCCCGTCATCATATTGTTGAAAGTTTTCTGCTGGCGTTAGGCATCAGCCCCGAAACGGCCCGACGCGATTCAGAAGGTATTGAACATCACGTCAGTGATGAAACTCTGGCTGTATTTAAGAAGTTCTCCGAAACCCGTTAACGCTAAGGCGTACCCTCACCATGCCACAACTGCTTCGATCTTTTTTGCATGACTCAATTTTGCATTTATTAATCGTGATTGGTGTAGTTCTGGCATTCCTGGCGGATTTCCGCTGGGCCGATCTGCCCGGAGCCGTAGACTGGCATACCATTATCACACTCACCGGGTTATTGATTCTGACCAAAGGGCTGGAAACCAGCGGCTACTTTGACGTGCTGGGAGGACGCCTGATTGCGCGTTTCCGGCACGAACGTGCGCTGGCGCTATTTATGGTACTGGCTGCCGCGTTGCTCTCCACGTTTTTAACCAACGATGTTGCGCTGTTTATTCTGGTGCCGCTGACATTAACGCTGCGGAAGTTCTCTCATTTACCTATCTCGCGACTGATCATTTTCGAGGCGCTGGCAGTGAATGCCGGGTCGCTGCTGACGCCGGTCGGCAATCCGCAAAACATTCTGCTGTGGAGTCACGGCAAGCTCAGCGTTATTGCATTCATTGTGCAGATGCTGCCGCTGGCCGCCTGGCTGCTGCTGAGCCTGGTCGTGCTGACCTGGTTTAGCTTTTCAAAGCGGACAATTGATAAACATGACAACCCGGAGCAGCCGGAGTGGCAGAAGCCGCTGTTTATTGTCAGCGTGGTGTTATACCTGCTGTTTATCGCCGGTCTGGAGCTGGAAATCACCGGCTGGATACTGCTGGTTATCCTCGCCACCTTTTTGGTAATGGCGCGTCCGGTACTGCAACGTATCGACTGGAGCCTGCTGGCGGTGTTTATCGCCATGTTTATTGACGTCTTCCTGCTGACACGTCTGCCGGTGATGCAGGCTCACTTTGATGCGGTGGCGCATTTCGGCCAGGGGCAGCTCTATCTGCTGGCGATTGGTCTGTCACAGGTGATCAGCAATGTCCCGGCGACGATTCTGCTGCTGCAAAAAGTCCCGCCAACCGATGTGCTCGCCTGGGCGGTCAACATCGGTGGATTCGGTCTGCTGCCAGGTTCACTGGCTAACCTGATTGCTCTGCGTATGGCGAAAGATCGTGCCGTATGGTGGCAATTTCATCTCTTTTCCCTTCCTTTGCTGGCCTGGTCAATGGCCAGCGGCTGGCTACTGCTGCGGTTGCTCAATTAGGCCCGATACATCCTGCTATCGCTGTCAGGTGGCAGGATGTGCGGCATTCCTCAAGTTTCGTAAAGTTGCACTGGATTTTGTCAATTTCCGATATAAGGTTAACAGGACCTTTATGCCCGGAATCAGGGCCTTAGCCAGTGATGGGAACTATGAGCGAGAACAATCAACGCGATCCACATCAGCAGGACGCAGAAAACACGACGGATCAAAACCGTCAGTCAGAGGAAAATCAGGACAACGACCAGCAGCCTGAGCGTAAACGCCCCGGTAAAAAGCCGCTGATTATTCTGGCGGTGGTGGTGGTGATTATGCTGATTGTCGGTCTCTGGTTCTGGTTATCTACCCGCAATATTGAAACCACCGACGACGCCTTTACCGAAGGCGATGCCGTTACTATTGCGCCTAAAGCATCCGGCTATGTCGTGAAGTTGCTGGTGAAAGATAACCAGCGGGTGAAGAAGGGCGATCTGCTGGTGGAGATTGATCCCAGCGACAACCGTGCCCAGCGTGAACAGGCTAACGCGCAGCTCGGTTTAGCCGTTGCACAACTGCATCAGGCGCAGGCCCAGCTGGCGCTGTCAAAAGTACAGTATCCGGCTCAGCGCGATCAGGCTCTGGCCGATCAGGCGAAAGCAGAAGCCAATATGCTGAATGCGCAGGCGGATTATCGTCGCCAGCGTGGCGTCGATCCACGTGCGACCAGCCAGCGTAATATCGACAGCGCGTCTGCGCAGCTACGTTCGGCGCAGGCACAGTTACAGAGTGCGAAAGCCCAGGTTGAAGTCGCTTCACAGGTTGCCCTGCAGATTCGTCAGCAGGAGACCAATGTTGAAGCGCGTCAGCAACAGGTTGAGCAGGCGAAAGCACAGTTAAGTACGGCCGATCTTAACCTCTCCTATACCCAGGTTCGCGCGCCCTATGACGGGTTTATCACCAAGCGTAACGTTCAGCTGGGCACGCTGGTGCAGGCCGGTTCCTCTCTGTTCTCGCTGGTTTCGCCTGAGATCTGGGTTACTGCAAATTTCAAAGAGTCTCAGCTGGAACGCATGAATCCTGGCGATAAAGTGAAAATCAGCGTTGATGCCTGGCCGGACATGAAGCTGGAAGGACACGTCGACAGCATTCAGATGGGCTCCGGCTCACGCTTCTCGACCTTCCCGTCAGAAAACGCCACCGGTAACTACGTGAAAATTGTTCAGCGTGTGCCAGTGAAAATCGTTATCGACAAGGGCCTGGATCCGAACCATCCGCTGCCGCTGGGTCTCTCCGTTGAACCCGAGGTAACAGTGGAATGAGTACGGCGCAGAGCTGGAAACCGGCCAGTAATCCGTGGTTAGTGGCGATCACGGTGACGCTGGCGGTGTTTATGGAGATCCTCGACACCACCATCGTTAACGTGGCGCTGCCGCACATCGCCGGTTCGCTCTCCTCCAGTTATGATGAGTCAACCTGGGTGCTGACCTCCTATCTGGTGGCGAACGGCATTGTGCTGCCTATCTCTGCGTTCTTCAGCCGGCTGTTTGGCCGTAAACAGTTTTTCCTGATTTGCATTGTGATGTTCACCATTTGCTCGTTCCTGTGCGGCATCGCCACTGAACTCTGGCAAATCATTCTGTTCCGCGTGCTGCAGGGCTTTTTTGGTGGCGGATTGCAGCCCGTTCAGCAGTCCGTGCTGCTGGACTACTTCAAGGCAGAAGATCGCGGCAAGGCATTTGGTCTCTCCTCCATCGCTATTATCGTCGCGCCGGTGATTGGCCCGACATTGGGTGGCTGGATCACTGACAACTACAGCTGGCGCTGGGTGTTCTTTATTAACATTCCGGTGGGCGTGCTGACTGTGCTGGCGATCTATCAGCTGCTGGAAGATCCGCCTTGGGAGCGTAAATGGGCCAAAGGTAAGCTGAAGATCGATTACATCGGGATCAGCCTGATTACCTTAGGCCTGGGGTGCCTGCAGGTGATGCTGGATCGCGGAGAAGATGAGGACTGGTTCGCTTCGCACTTTATCGTACTGTTCGCTGTTCTGGCGCTGGTTGGCATCGTTGGCGCCATTTACTGGCTGATGTATGCGCGTAAGCCGGTGGTCGATATTCTGGTAATGAAAGACCGCAACTTCTGGGTGGCCGGGCTGTTGATGGCGGGAATGGCGATGATTCTGTATGGCAGTTCTGTGGTGTTGCCACAGCTGGCGCAGCAGGATCTGGGTTATACCGCCACCTGGTCAGGGCTGGTGTTGTCGCCCGGCGCGGTGCTTATTGTGCTGACCATACCACTGGTGCTGAAACTGATGCCGATTGTGCAGACGCGATACATCATCGCCTTTGGTTTCAGCTGTCTGGCCATGGCGTTTTTCTATTCTGCTACCCTGACGCCGAATGTCGATTTCAAAACGCTGGTGATGATGCGTAGCGCACAGTCGATCGGGCTGGGTTTCCTGTTTGTTCCGCTGACTACGATTGCTTTTGTCACCATTCCTCAGCGACTTAACGCGGACGCCTCCGCGCTCTTTACCATGTTCCGTAACGTGGCCGGATCCATTGGGATCTCGCTCTCGACCGCGGCCATTACCGAGCGCGCACAGGCGCGGTCTGCGCATATGGTGCACAACATGACGCCGCTTAACGAGCCGTTCAACATTACGCTTGAGCACTGGGCGCAGGCGATACGCGACTTCACGTCGGCGGTGGGCGATCCCATTACGCTGGCAACCGGTCAGCTCTATCAGGAGATGATTGCGCAGTCGCGTATTCTCGCTTACATCGATGTCTTCTCAGGCCTGAGTATTGTCGCCCTGATTTTGATTCCATTTTGTTGGCTGCTGTCGCCTATCAAGAGCGAAGGCAGTGCAGGAGCACACTAACATGAAGGTTTTTTATACTCATCGCCTGAAACCCCTGAGCTTACTGCTGGCCCTGGGGCTGGCGGGCTGCGCTGTCGGACCTGACTATCAGGCACCGAAACCTGCCGTGCCAGGTAGCTACAACACGCTGGATTCGCAGGAGGCGTCAAAGCCACAAAACGCCGCGATTAATTCCCGCTGGTGGCGGAGCTTTAACGATCCGCAGCTCGACAGCCTGATTGAGCGGGCGATAGCGGGGAACCTGAGCCTGCAGCAGACAGTGCTGCGGATTGCGGGTGCGCGTGAACAGCTGACGCAGGCCCAGGGCAGCCTGTTCCCCAGTCTGAGCGGTTCGGCCAAAGTCACCCGTCAGCAGCTCGGCCTGAAAGGCTTGCTTGAGTCCAATGGCGCCACCGATCAACTCGACAGCAGCGTGGCCAGCCAGCTCAATGGCCTGACCCAGCCGGTTAACCTCTATCAGGGCAGCTTCGATGCCAGCTGGGAGCTTGACCTGTGGGGCAAAGTTCGCCGTCAGGTTGAGGCCGCCAATGCCCAGCAGCAGGCAGCGATAGAGCAGCGTAACGATGCGCTGGTCTCACTTGAGGCCGAAGTTGCGCGAGCCTGGCTGCAGCTGCGAGGCGCGCAGAGCACCGTTCAGACTCTGCAGGAGCAGATTAATGTGGCGCAGCAGACGACCGAGCTGACGCAAAGTCAGCAGCGTAATGGTCTGGCTCCGTTAACTGATGTAGAAAATGCCCGTGCCCAGCTCAGCACGCTTCAGGCCCAGCTGCCGCAGTATCAATCGCAGGCACGGCAGGCGATGAACGGATTAGCGGTGCTGCTCGGCAAAACACCGGGTGCACTGGATGCTGAACTCAGCACACCTAAAGCCTTACCGCCGTTGCCGCAGTTTGTACCGGTTGGTATTCCCTCCACGCTGGCACGTCGTCGTCCTGATATTCGCCAGGCTGAAGCGACGCTGCATGCTCAAACCGCGGAGATCGGCGTGTCTGTTGCGCAGCTCTTCCCAAGCCTGTCGCTGACCGGACAGCTGGGCGTCCGCAACACTGACGCCAGTTATCTGGATAACTGGAGCAGCCATTTCTACAGTTATGGCCCCTCGCTTTCGATCCCGATTTTCCAGGGTGGACAACTGGTATCGAGCGTCAAGTTAGCGCGGGCGCAGCAGGCCAGCGCCGCGCTGGATTACCGTCAAACTGTGCTGACGGCGTTACAGGATGTCGAGAATGCGCTGGTCAGCTACCGCGCCGACCAGCAGCGCGTGACTGCGCTGGATGAGACGACCGGCGCCCTGCAGCGGGCCTTTAACCTCGCCAGCGACAGTTACCGCCAGGGGCTTTCGACCTTCCTTGACGTGCTGGATGCGCAGCGCCAGCTGGCACAGGCTCAGGAGCAGGCGACTCAGGCGAGAATGCAGAGCGCTCTGGATTTAGTGGCGCTTTATAAAGCGCTGGGCGGCGGATGGGAAACGTATCAGAACGTTGAGATGCCTCAATATCCGGTATTTGGTCCGGCCACACAGGCGAATTAATCCTTTCGCGGTCGCTGCCTGTGCGCAGTGACCGCTTTATCTCTCCCTTTTAACCGCGTTAAGTTAAGGGTTCTCACCCACTCAATGTAAATCTCAATGGTCTAAGCCGTTGAATTAGCATACATCGCAGCCCCAACGCGTCCGGTCCGGACTGCAGAAAATAAACAGCCAGTCTTAGCCGGAATATTATCAGCGCTTTTGACCGGCAATTATTTTTACGTTACCGGCCATCCTGGATTCTGAGCCGTGTCACCTTTCTGAATTTATTTCTTTGACGATTCTTTAATGCAACTTACGACTGTTAAGGTGAGAGCACGTGATCATTCACCAGGCGGAGCCAGACCCTACAGTTATTGCACAGCCGGTCGGGCTGCGAATAATCTGACGCTGCTGGAAATCTCACCGTTAAAAAAGGGCTGGCTGCACGCTGAGGGATAATTAAAAAACACGCGAGCGGTAATAATTTTGCACTATTTAAGGTAGGGGAGGCGGTTTTTCAGGCATGATCTGTAAGCTGGTGTGACAGAGATCTCAATCAGGGCACGCGTTTAATCAGCTATCAACGAACCTTTAATTGCAATTAATGACGCGCTGTAGTGCGCGTTTAGCGAAAATCGTTAACGCCTGTTGCCGGTATAACAAGGCTGAAATCGTTTTCATCGGTTGAGTAAAAGGGCGATTTGTTGTTAATTCAGCGTTAATAAATTACCAGCCACTGCCGATTTAATAGTAAGATTTTAACTGAAATTAAAACTTAGGAATTATCTGTAGCGTAAAAATAATTTATTTTTTTATTTGAATTAGGTAGTCTTGGCGCTACAGTTTTATTAACCCCCCTTAATCAAGGACATTGTGATGAGTGACGCATTTAAGGTACTGAACAATATTCGCACATTACGTGCCCAGGCTCGTGAACTGCCACTGACCGATCTTGAAGAGATCCTGGAAAAATTAACGGTAGTCGTTACTGAGCGCCGCGAAGAAGCAGAAGCGGAAGAGACACAGAATCGCGAAAAAGAAGAAAAGCTGTCTAAATATCGCGAAATGCTGCTGGCTGATGGCATCGATCCTAATGAATTATTAGGTGCGCTGGAGAGCGGAAAAAAACGCACCAAGCGTGCGCCGCGTCCGGCTAAATATTCTTACACCGACGAAAATGGTGAGCAGAAATCCTGGACTGGCCAGGGCCGTACCCCGGCAGCGATTAAAAAAGCGCTGGATTCCGGTAAAAGCCTGGACAGTTTCCTGATCGATTGATCAACACAATCCTTGTAAGTGGGAGCCGGGGGGCCAATATGGCCCTCCGGCTTTTTTATTTCTGCCGGGATATCAATCACCCCGCCAGGAATCCACGCCTGACGCTGGCGTGCGCTGCGTCACATCTGGCATAATAGCCGCCGTTTTTTCATCCATTCTCTTCACAAAGGTCAATGCCGTGTTAGTTAGCAGCAATATCACCATGCAGTTTGGCAGCAAGCCACTGTTCGAAAATATCTCCGTTAAATTTGGCGGCGGTAATCGTTACGGTTTAATCGGTGCGAACGGCAGCGGAAAATCCACCTTCATGAAGATTTTGGGTGGCGATCTGGTGCCTTCAGGCGGCAACGTCTCTTACGATCCTAATGAGCGTATCGGTAAGCTGCGTCAGGATCAGTTTGCCTTTGAAGAATTCAGCGTACTGGACACCGTAATCATGGGTCACCATGAATTATGGGAAGTGAAGCAGGAGCGCGACCGTATTTATTCTTTGCCCGAGATGAGCGAAGAAGAGGGGTATAAAGTCGGCGATCTTGAAGCGCTCTACGGTGAGATGGACGGCTATAGCGCCGAGTCCCGTGCCGGTGAGTTATTGCTCGGCGTGGGTATTCCGGTTGAGCAACATTACGGCCCGATGAGCGAAATTGCGCCGGGCTTTAAATTGCGTGTGTTGCTGGCACAGGCGCTGTTTTCAAATCCCGATATTTTGTTACTCGACGAACCGACGAACAACCTGGACATCGACACTATTCGCTGGCTGGAGCAGGTGCTGAACGAGCGTGACAGCACCATGATTATCATTTCGCATGACCGTCATTTCCTTAATATGGTCTGCACTCACATGGCCGATCTGGATTATGGCGAGCTGCGGGTTTATTCCGGTAATTATGACGAATATATGACCGCTGCAACGCAGGCACGTGAACGTCTGTTATCAGATAACGCGAAGAAGAAAGCGCAGATTGCTGACTTACAATCGTTCGTCAGTCGTTTTAGTGCTAACGCCTCTAAATCGCGTCAGGCGACATCACGCGCCAAGCAGATGGATAAAATTAAACTGGATGAAGTGAAAGCTTCCAGTCGTCAGAACCCATTTATCCGCTTTGAGCAGGACAAGAAGTTGTTCCGTAATGCGCTGGAAGTGGAAGGTTTAACGAAAGGCTTTGATAACGGTCCGCTGTTTAAGAATTTAAATCTGCTGCTGGAAGTCGGTGAGAAACTGGCGGTCATCGGTGCCAACGGTATTGGTAAGTCGACGCTGTTGAAATCACTGGTGGGTCAGCTTACGCCAGATAATGGCACTGTTAAATGGTCAGAGAACGCACGCATTGGTTATTACGCTCAGGATCATGCCGATGATTTTGCCAATGACCTGACAGTATTTGACTGGATGAGTCAGTGGAAACAGCCTGGCGATGATGAGCAGACCATTCGCGGTATTCTGGGTCGTCTGCTGTTTTCGCAGGATGATATTAAGAAGCCGGCGAAAGTGCTTTCGGGTGGTGAGAAGGGTCGTATGCTGTTCGGTAAGCTGATGATGGAAAAACCGAACATTCTGATTATGGATGAGCCGACCAACCACCTGGATATGGAGTCGATTGAATCACTCAATATGGCGCTGGAGATGTATGAAGGCACGCTGGTGTTTGTTTCACATGACCGCGAATTTGTCAGCTCGCTGGCAACCCGCGTGATTGAGCTGAAAGCAGACAAGGTGGTGGACTTCACCGGTAATTATGAAGATTACCTGCGCAGTCAGGGTATCGTCTGATAAAAACGGGGTGGCGCAGGCCACCCCGTTTTTTTGTGCTGATGAGAGAGCTGAATGCTTATTGATTGTCAGAGGGTGTGGGTTGGGCTGAATGCCACGCTCATAGGTTATCTGACAGCAACGCAAATGCTCAAGGCGCAGGGAACACGGTCAGAGGAGGAAAGCGTCCCGCGCCAGGGACGGCGTGGGCCGAGCATCCATGGATGGTTTAAGCGACTTTACGATCTGCCCGTGTTCCTGAAGCAGATCTCAATCTGATCGCTAAGCATTCACACTCTTATCAGCTGAGCGGGCTTCAGGGAGCATACGTGTTTCGCAAAGACATAAAAGACCCCATCCCTGGCATGCTCAGCGCAGGCGATTACGCACCTCATCCCTGAGGTGCGCTCGTAACCCGGCCAACGCATTGCGTTGTTCAAAAAACGCTCCCGGCGTTTTTATCCGGGCGGCGCGATGCTTTGCTACAGGCGTATGCTCCCTTCGCTTTAAGTTTTGAGCTGTCTGCGAACGGATATCTGCAGAAGGTTAATCTCCACCGCCACACACTTCACAGTGCGCGTCCTGCGCGACTTTCATGCTGCGGAACTCCGCGCTCATCGCATCGTACATCAGCAACCGGCTGGTGGCGGGTGTGCCAAAGGCGGTCAGTACTTTAATCCCTTCCATCGCCTGCATTGCACCAATGACGCCAACCAGCGGGGCCATGACGCCCGCTTCCACGCAACTCAGGGTCTGTTCGCCAAACAGGCGGCTGATGCAGCGATAGCAGGGCGTGCCGGGCTGCCAGTTAAATACGCTGATCTGACCTTCCATCCGAATTGCGGCGCCCGAGACCAGTGGCACCCGCTGCTGCCGACAGAGCCGGTTAAGCTGCTCACGCACCGCAACATTGTCGGTGCAGTCCAGCACCACCTGCTGCCGGGCAATCAACGCCAGCAGCGCTGCGTCCTCCAGCTGTCCATTGACCGGATGCAGCAGGCAGTGCGGATTGATAGCGGCCAGGCTTTGCGCGGCAGAGTCCACTTTGGCGCGGCCAATATCCACGTCATGGTGCAGAATCTGCCGTTGCAGATTAGAGTGCGACACGGTATCGAAGTCGAGCAGTGTCAGGTTGCCGACGCCCGCAGACGCCAGATAGGGCGCGGCGGCGCAGCCGAGTCCGCCCAGCCCGACAACCAGCGCATGACTCGCTTTAAGCCGCTCCTGACCGTCGAAATCAAAGCCGCGCAGGACAATCTGCCGGTTGTAACGCAGTATCTCCTCATCGCTTAATTCAGGCACCATTTATGCCTCCAGCAAGGCGTTGAACGGTTCTACCTCAACCCATTCGCCCGGCTCAACGTTTCCGCGTTCACGTTCCAGCACGATGAAACAGTTCGCCTGGGCAAAAGAGCTGAAGACGTGTGAACCCTGCATTCCGGTCGTCTCCACCTCCAGATCACCCTGTGCGTTCTGGCGCAGGATGCCGCGCTGGAAGTCGAGGCGGCCCGGCGACTTTTTCAGTCGCGAGGCGCTGCGCACTTTCTGACGGGGCGGCAAGGCGGATTTTTGCTGGCCGGTAAGGGTGGCAAGCAGCGGCTGTACCAGCTGATAGAAGGTCACGGCGGCGGAGACCGGATTGCCGGGCAGACCGCAGAACCAGCTGCTGTTAAGACGACCAAAGGCAAATGGTTTGCCAGGCTTAATCGCCAGTTTCCAGAAACTAATCGCGCCCAGCTCTTCCAGCATATTTTTAGTGAAGTCCGCTTCGCCGACCGAGACGCCGCCGGTGCTGATCACCACATCCGCCTGCCGATCGGCTTCCTCAAATGCGGCGCGAAGGGCAGCAGGATCATCTTTGATGATGCCAAGGTCGATGACTTCACAGTTGAGCTTATGCAGCATCAGCGAGACCGCAAAACGGTTAGTGTCGTAAATCTGGCCCTCTGCCAGCGGCTCACCGACCGGCTGAAGCTCATCACCGGTGGAGAAGATAGCGACCCGCAGTTTACGTAGCACGCTCACCTGCGCGATACCCAGCGAAGCCAGCAGCGGCAGCTCGGCGGCACCCAGACGTGTTCCCGCTTCCAGCACCACATGACCTGGCTGAATGTCGTCGCCGGTCAGGCGGATGTTTTGTCCTGGACGCACGGGCGCGGTAATCACAATCGCATCGCCCTGAGATTCGGTCTGTTCCTGCATCACCACCGCTTCACAGCCTGAGGGCACTGGGGCACCGGTCATGATGCGAATCACGCTGCCTTGCGGCCACTCACCGCTGAACGGCGCGCCCGCAAAGGCTTTGCCCGCGACGGGTAACGGCTGGCCGCTGTTGACATCGGCCAGCCTGACGGCGTAGCCATCCATCGCAGAGTTATCAAAGGGCGGCACGGCGATCGGGGAGGTGACGGCTTTTGCCGTGATGCGGCCGACCGCGTCGGCCAGCGACACGCTCAGTGAGTCGGTAACGGGCGTCAGCTGTGACAGCATTTTTTGTTGCGCCTCCTCAAGGGAGATCAAACCTGCAGTAAAACTTTCCATAAACAGTCCAGCCTGGTTAACTCAGATGCTGCCTATTATGAGTCGGATTAGCCGCTGAGTCACATCGGTGTCGGTCAGACGCGCCGGTTGTTATGGCAAAAATGAATCAGGGTGGTAAGAAAAGGTTATAACCACAGGAACAGTTTCCGCTTTACAACACTTAGCAGGCTTTCTATAGTCAAAAATCACCCAAAATGGGTGAAAACCATTTTAAATCAGTGTTTTTCGTCCTGATGCAACCACAGGGTAAAGCGTTATGGTCAATGCAGTGATCGCCATTCACGGCGGCGCGGGTGCAATTTCGCGCGCAGCAATGAGCGCTGAAAAAGAACAACACTATCGTCAGGCGCTACACGATATTGTTACTCAGGGTCAGCAGATACTGGCTCAGGGTGGCAGCGCACTGGATGCGGTGACGGAGGCCGTGCGACTGCTGGAGGAGTGTCCACTTTTCAACGCCGGTAAAGGCGCGGTGTTCACCCATCAGGGCACTCATGAACTTGATGCCTGCATCATGGATGGGCGTACGCTGGATGTGGGCGCGGTCGCGGGCGTGACGCGGGTGCGTAATCCGGTGCTGGCGGCACGTGCCGTGCTGGAAAAAAGCGAGCATGTGCTGTTTATCGGCGAGGGTGCAGAGCAGTTTGCCGTAGCGAACGGGCTGGAAATGGTTGCACAAGATTACTTCTCAACGCCGGAACGCTGGGAGCAGTTGCAGCGCGCGCTGAACAGCGATACCGCGGTGCTGGACCACGATGGTGCCGCGCACAGCGACGACCCGCTCGATCCGGACCGCAAGTTCGGTACGGTAGGCGCCGTCGCGCTGGATCTGGCAGGCAACCTGGCTGCAGCTACCTCAACGGGCGGTATGACCAATAAACAGGCCGGGCGGGTCGGCGACTCACCGCTACCGGGTGCGGGCTGCTACGCCAGCAACGACAGCGTGGCCGTCTCCTGTACCGGCACCGGTGAAGTCTTTATGCGCACGCTGGCGGCCTACGATGTGGCTGCGCAGATGCGCTACGCCGGACGTTCGCTGCAGCAGGCTACGGTTAATGTCATTCATGACAGCGTGCTGGAACTGGGCGGCAGCGGCGGGCTGATTGCGGTGGATCGTGCAGGTAACGTGGCGCTGCCGTTTAACAGCGAAGGCATGTATCGGGGTGTTGGGCGCGTCGGCGAAGCGGCGGACGTCGCGATATATCGCGAAAGTTAAGGGGCAGTGATGAGCGACAGGCAAACGTTATCGCCGCTGGCCCCTGAACAGGTACTCGCGGTGCGCGATCTCAATGTGCGTTTTCAGCACGAAGACACCGTCACGGATGCGGTGCGTCATTTGTCACTCGATCTGTTTCGGGGCGAAACGCTGGCGCTGGTGGGGGAGTCAGGTTCGGGGAAATCGGTCACCTCGCTGGCGCTGATGAGACTGATTGAGCAGGCGGGCGGAATCGTCAGCGGAGAAGTGCAATTGCGCCGTCGCAACGGCGACGTGCTGGATCTGATGCGCGCCTCAAAAGGTCAGATGCGCCGGGTACGCGGCGCGGATATGGCGATGATCTTTCAGGAGCCGATGACCTCACTGAATCCGGTCTTCTCCGTGGGCGAGCAGATTGCCGAATCCATTCGTCTGCACCAGGGTCTGAGCCACGCCGGGGCGCTGGCAGAGGCGCGCCGGATGCTGGATCTGGTGCGCATTCCCGATGCGCAGAATGTCTTATCCCGCTTTCCGCATCAGTTGTCGGGTGGGATGCGCCAGCGCGTGATGATTGCGATGGCGCTCTGCTGCAAGCCGGCGTTACTGATTGCCGATGAACCGACTACCGCGCTCGACGTCACCATTCAGGCGCAGATTCTGCAGCTCATCCGCGTGCTGCAAAAAGAGATGCAGATGGGAGTGATTTTTATCACTCACGATATGGGCGTGGTCGCCGAAATGGCCGACCGGGTGCAGGTGATGTATCGCGGCGAAGTAGTGGAAAATGCTCCGGTCGCCGAGCTGTTCAGCGCACCACAGCAGCCCTATACACAGGCGCTGCTGGCGGCGGTGCCAAAACTCGGCTCGATGCAGGGGCAGCCTTTGCCCGCCAAATTCCCCTTGCTGCACAATGATGCCGTTGATGACGTGCCGCAGGATACGGTACGCCGCCTGCAGCCGCCGATTTTGCAGGTGCGCGATCTGGTCACCCGCTTTGATATTCGCGGTGGTCTGCTGAATCGGGTTAAAAGCCGGGTTCATGCCGTCGAAAAAGTCAGTTTTGATCTCTATGCCGGTGAGACGCTTGCACTGGTGGGGGAGTCTGGCTGTGGTAAATCGACCACCGGCCGCTCGCTGCTGAAGCTGGTGGCCAGTCAGGGCGGCACGCTGACGTTTGACGGCCAGCGAATAGATCATCTCTCCGGTGCCGCGCTGGCCCATCTGCGGCGTGATATTCAGTTTATCTTCCAGGATCCCTACGCCTCGCTGGATCCCCGGCTGACGGTCGGCTTCTCCATTATGGAGCCGCTGCTGGTCCACAAGGCGATGCCGCGTCGCGAGGCGGAGCAGCGCGTTGCCTGGTTGCTGGATAAAGTGGGACTGCTGCCGGAACATGCTCAGCGTTATCCGCATGAATTTTCTGGCGGGCAGCGTCAGCGCATCTGTATAGCCCGCGCGCTGGCGCTGAACCCCAAAGTGGTGATTGCCGACGAGTCCGTCTCGGCGCTGGATGTGTCGATTCAGGCGCAGATTATTAATCTGATGCTCGACCTGCAGCGCGAGTTTGGCATCGCCTTCCTGTTTATTTCCCACGATATGGCGGTGGTGGAGCGTATCAGCCACCGCGTGGCGGTGATGTATCTCGGTCAGATTGTCGAGATGGGGCCGCGTCAGGCGGTGTTTGAACAGCCTCAGCATCCCTACACCCGAAAACTCATGGCAGCGGTGCCGGTCGCCGATCCGGCTCACCGGCGTCGTGAACGCGCCTTACTGGTCGATGAGATCCCCAGCCCGATCCATGCGTTAGGGGATGAACCTGAAGTGGCGCCGCTGATGGAGGTGGCTCCGGGCCATTTCGTCGCCCGCCACATTATCAGCGCGACCTGAACAGTGACAATGTCGCCCCGGCGACCAACCCGACAGGGATTACAGGAGAACAAGATGCAGATGACGATGCGTAAAGGGTTACTGGCAGCTGGCGTGTTAAGCAGCGCAATGACATTGCCCGCCTGGGCAGCACAGGATGCGGTGATTGCCGTCGCGTCCAACTTCACCACGCTCGATCCCTATGACGCCAATGACACACTGTCGCAGGCGGTCGCGAAATCCTTCTATCAGGGTCTGTTTGGCTTCGATAAGGATATGAAACTGACTAACGTGCTGGCAGAGAGCTATCAGGCCAGCGCCGACGGCCTGACGTATACCATCAAGCTGCGTCCTGGCGTGAAGTTCCAGGATGGCACGGATTTCAATGCGGAAGCGGTCAAGGTCAACCTCGATCGTGCCAGCAACCCGGATAACCATCTCAAGCGCTACAACCTGTTTAAACGCATCGCCAGTACGGAAGTCGTGGATCCGACGACGGTAAAAGTGACGCTGAAAGAGCCGTTCTCTGCCTTTATCAACAACCTGGCCCATCCGGCGGCGGCGATGATTTCGCCAGCCGCGCTGAAAAAATATGGCAAAGAGATCGGTTTCCATCCGGTAGGAACCGGACCGTTTGTGTTTGAAACCTGGAACCAGACCGATTTTGTGAAAGTGAAGAAGTGGGACGGTTACTGGAAGCCGGGCTATCCGAAGCTGGACAGCATCACCTGGCGTCCGGTGGTGGACAACAACACCCGTGCGGCGATGCTGCAGACCGGCGAAGCAAACTTTGCCTTCCCGGTGCCTTATGAGCAGGTGAAACTGCTGGAAAAGAACAGCAAGCTGGATGTGGTGACCTCACCTTCCATTATGCAGCGTTACATCAGCCTCAACGTCACTCAGAAGCCGTTCGACAACCCGAAGGTACGTGAGGCGCTGGAATATGCCATCAACCGTCAGGCGCTGGCGAAGGTGGCTTTCTCCGGTTACGCCACGCCCGCTACCGGCATCGTGCCGCCTGCCGTCGACTTTGCGCAGACCTATCCGGCCATCAGCTACGATCCAGCCAAAGCCCGTGCGTTGCTGAAAGAGGCGGGTTATCCGAACGGGTTTGAAACTACGCTTTGGTCATCACATAACCACAGCACCGCGCAGAAAGTGTTGCAGTTCACTCAGCAGCAGCTGGCGCAGGTTGGCGTGAAGGTAAAAGTCACGGCGATGGATGCGGGCCAGCGTGCCGCAGAAGTGGAGGGCAAGGGCCAGAAAGAGAGCGGCGTGCGGATGTTCTACACCGGCTGGTCCGCTTCAACGGGCGAAGCAGACTGGGCGCTGACGCCACTGTTTGCTACCGCAGCCTGGCCACCGGCGATCTTTAACACGGCGTTTTACAGCAATCCTAAGGTGGATAAAGATCTGGCCGATGCGCTGAAAACCACTGACCGTGCAGAGAAAGCGCGCTTGTATAAAGATGCGCAGGACACCATCTGGCAGGACCATCCGTGGATCCCGCTGGTGGTGGAGCAGCTGGTTTCTGCCAACAGCAAAAACCTCAGCGGTTTTTATGTGATGCCCGATACCTCATTCAATTTTGATGAGGCCACTCTGAAGTAACGGAGCCGGCCAGCCTGCGTGGCTGGCCGCAGCTGCAGGATGTTGCATGTTTAACTATTTTCTCAAACGACTGTTGGGGCTGATCCCGACGCTGCTGATAGTGGCGGTGCTGGTGTTCCTGTTTGTTCATATGCTGCCGGGCGATCCCGCACGCCTGATTGCCGGGCCGGAAGCCGATGCTTCGGTGGTGGCGCTGGTGCGTCAGGAGCTGGGGTTGGATCAGCCGCTGCCGCAGCAGTTCTGGCACTTTATACTGAATGCGCTGCAGGGCGATTTCGGCCAGTCGATGGTCTCGAAACGGCCGGTTGCGGATGAGATCGCCTCGCGCTTTATGCCGACCCTGTGGCTGACGCTGGCCAGCATGATCTGGGCGGTGATTTTTGGCATGACCATCGGCATTGTTTCGGCTGTCTGGCGCAACCGCTGGCCTGACAGGCTGGGGATGACGCTGGCGGTATCGGGCATCTCGTTTCCCGCCTTTGCGCTGGGCATGCTGCTGATGCAGGTCTTCTCAGTGGAGCTGGGCTGGCTGCCAACCGTCGGTGCTGACAGCTGGAAACATTACATTCTGCCCTCGATCACCTTAGGTGCGGCGGTGGCGGCGGTAATGGCACGCTTTACCCGCGCGTCGTTCGTGGAGGTGATGCAGGAAGATTACATGCGCACCGCCAGGGCTAAAGGGGTACGCGAGTCGCTGGTGGTGGTGAAACACGGCCTTCGCAACGCGATGATCCCGGTGGTGACGATGATGGGGCTGCAGTTTGGTTTTCTGCTTGGGGGATCGATCGTCGTCGAAGTGGTGTTTAACTGGCCGGGACTGGGCCGTCTGCTGGTCGACTCGGTGGCGATGCGCGACTATCCGGTTATTCAGGCAGAGGTGCTGCTGTTTTCACTGGAGTTTATTCTGATCAATCTGTTTGTCGACATGCTCTATGCGGTGATCAATCCCGCTATTCGCTTTAAGGAGTCGCGATGAAAAACTGGCGACGTGAAGCGGCCCTGAAAACAATGCCGCTGATTGCGGAGAACCGGGTTCGTACGCCATGGCGAGAGTTCTGGCGGCGCTTCCGGCAGCAGCCGGTGGCGCTGCTGGCCGGCGCGTTTGTACTGCTGCTGATTGTGCTGGCGGTTATCGCTCCGTGGATTGCGCCGTTCGACGCAGAGAACTACTTCGATTATGACCGGCTCAATGAGGGCCCGTCCCTGATTCACCTGTTTGGTGTCGATTCGCTGGGTCGTGATATTTTCAGCCGGGTGCTGGTCGGGACGCGTATTTCCCTGATTGCCGGTTTCTTTTCGGTGGTGATCGGCGCATTGATTGGCACGCTGTTTGGGCTGCTTGCCGGGTATTACGAAGGCTGGTGGGACCGCATTACCATGCGCATCTGTGACGTGCTGTTCGCGTTTCCCGGCATCCTGCTGGCAATTGCGGTGGTGGCGATCATGGGCAGCGGCATGAGCAACGTGATTGTGGCGGTGGCTATCTTCAGTATTCCCGCCTTTGCCCGCCTGGTGCGCGGCAATACGCTGGTGCTGAAGCATCAGACCTATATTGAGTCAGCACGCAGTATTGGCGCGTCTGACTGGACCATTCTGATGCGGCATATCCTGCCCGGTACGGTATCGCCGATTGTGGTCTATTTCACCATGCGGGTCGGCACTTCGATCATCACCGCTGCCAGCCTGTCGTTTCTGGGGCTGGGTGCACAACCGCCCACACCTGAGTGGGGCGCGATGCTGAATGAGGCGCGTGCCGACATGGTGATTGCGCCTCATGTAGCGATTTTCCCCAGTCTGGCCATTTTCTTCACGGTTCTGGCATTTAATTTACTGGGAGACGGGCTGCGTGACGCACTTGATCCTAAACTAAAGAGATGAAACCTTTCGATTATGATCAGGACTTCAGCACGATTGATTTCCGCCAGCATCCCGAGCGTTATCAGGTCGGGCGAGGCGAGCAGGGTGTGCTGATGGTCGAGCCTTATAAGAGCGAAATTCTGCCGCACTGGCGTTTTCGCACTGTCCCCATTGCTGAAGAGTCGGCTGAGAAAATCATGGCGCTGTTTGAGGATTACCGGCGTCAGGATGATTTTGTCGGTATGGATATGGCGCGCAAATTTATCCAGATGGGGTATACCCGAGCGCGTCGCTACAGCAATCATAAAGGCGGACGCAAGTATGACGCAGACGGCAAAGAGCTGCCGCGCGGCGTCAACGAAGAGAAAGCCGCAGCGGCGGCCATTTTCAAAGCGTACTGGGATAAACTTCGGGAAGATGAGGACTATCTGAAACGTAAAAAAGCGCATCAGCAACAGTATGGCTGAGTGCTGATTCCCCCCGGCGGCCTGTCGCGCAGCATTGCGGTTCAGGCGGCCCTCCAGCGTGTGCCACATCCGCTGACGTAAAAGTGAAAGTACGTCCACCTGCTATGTCGTGCGTAAAGTAGTGAAAAAACGCGTAAAAGCGGAGCGCGATCTCAGGTAAAAAAAGCAGACAGATCAAACGTTACCTTTTCCAGTAACTTCCCGTGCTATAAAAAGAAATCAACCAGGATGCTTCTGACTGACCGATAAGCGAAACGCTGACAGTGGCGATGGTCCAGGGCTGACTGCAAAACTCGGGTTGATATTCACTTGTTTTCATTAATAATAAACCAGCAAACCCCACTGAGGAGGCTATGCTCCTCAGGTAATGAAATGGATAATGTGAGAGCTAAATAATGAAAGAGATCATCAACGGATTTCTGAATTTCCAGCAGAATGTGTTTCCTGAAAGGAAGGATCTTTTCAAAAGCCTGGCGTCAAATCAAAATCCTAAAGCGCTGTTCATCTCCTGTTCAGACAGCCGTCTGGTGCCTGAACTGGTAACACAGCAGGAGCCAGGAGAGCTGTTCGTTATCCGCAATGCGGGCAACATCGTTCCCTCATTCGGCCCGGAGCCAGGCGGTGTCTCTGCCACTATCGAATATGCGGTTGTCGCACTGGGTGTCTCCGACATCATCATCTGTGGTCACTCTAACTGTGGTGCCATGAATGCCATCGCCTCCTGCGCCTGCATGGATACCATGCCAGCGGTTGAGCACTGGCTGCGTTATGCCGATGCGGCAAAAGCGGTGGTTGAGCAGCGTCAGTATGACTCGCCAGAGAAGAAGCTGAACGAAATGGTCAAAGAGAACGTTATCGCCCAGCTCAACAACATGAAAACCCATCCGTCGGTCTCCGTTGCCCTGCGTAATGGCAAGCTGCGTCTGCACGGCTGGGTCTACGATATCGAAAGCGGCACCATTATGGCGCTGACCCAGGGTGGCAAGCAGTTCATCACCCTGTCGGATAATCCGGATACCTGTTTCGAGTAATGCCTTTCACCCGCTGCGTCCTGCAGCGGGTTTCCTGTTTAATCTTTTGTAAATCCTCAGGTTCACCCCGCGACGGATGACTACGCTTAAGGTCAAGCCATCCTGTCAGGAGATCCCTATGTCCCGTTTTTCGACCGCTCTGCTGCTGAGTAGCGCGCTATTCTGCGCTTCGCCGCTGTTTGCCGCTGACGTGAAAGTTGAGGTATTACAGGATAAGTTACAACATCCATGGTCCGTTGCCTTTCTGCCCGACAACAAAACCCTGCTGATTACCGAACGTAGCGGACAGTTGCGCAGCTGGAGCCCGGAGAGCGGTCTGTCGCAGCCAATCAAAGGGGTGCCGACAGTCTGGGCAGAACGGCAGAGTGGTTTGCTGGACGTGGTGCTGGCACCCGATTTTGCGACCAGCCGTCGCGTCTGGCTGAGCTACACCGAGGCGAACAGCAGCGGCAAAGCGGGCGCGGTAGTGGGCGTCGGGACGCTGAGCCAGGATAACCGGCAGCTCAGCGATTTTCGTGAGGTGATTCGGCAGACGCCGATGCTCTCCAGCGGAAACAATATCGGCACCCGGCTGGCCTTTGATACCCAGGGTTATCTCTGGATTGCATTCGGCGATAATTTTGTCAGCAGTGCGGCGCAGGATCTCGATAAGCTTCAGGGCAAGCTGCTGCGGCTGAATGCTGATGGCAGCGTGCCTGACGATAACCCGTTTGTGAAAAAGGCCGGCGCACGGCCAGAAATCTGGGCCTATGGTCTGCGTAATCCGCAGGGACTGGCGCTTAACCCCTGGACCGGCATGATATGGGAAAACGAGCATGGCCCGCGAGGCGGCGATGAAGTGAATATCATGGCCCGGGGCAAGAATTACGGCTGGCCGCTGGCGACGTACGGCATTGACTACAATGGCGACAACGTGCCGGAGTCAAAAGGCACTCATGTCGCGGGCACCGAACAGCCGCTGTATCACTGGAAAGTTTCTCCGGCTATCAGCGGCATGGCGTTTTATAACAGCGCCCGTTTTCCCCAGTGGAAAAACTCGCTATTCATCGGTGCACTGAAAGAGAAAAACCTGATTCGTCTGAGTATTAACGGCGAAAAAGTGGTGGAGGAGCAGCGGCTGCTGGGGGATCAGAATGTGCGGATTCGTGATGTGCGACAGGGGCCGGATGGCTATCTCTATGTGCTGACCGATGAGGCCAATGGCAAGCTGTTGAGAGTGGGATTAGCGCAGGACGCTGGCGCATCCCGCGGCTAAAAACCTTGTCCATCAGGTGAGTTAATTTTTCAGTCTGCACCTGGCTCTGCTCGCAACCCTCGCGTACTCCATGTGCGTTCCGATTGTTCAGCGCCCAGGCTGTCTGCAAAAATTACGCCCGATGGACACGACGCTGAATCAGCGAGCCCAGTGATAAACCTGCCATCCACGGTTTAACGCTTCCTGGTGTAGCTGCGCATCCGGGTTGATGACATGGGCATGATCGGCCTGCTCCAGGAGCGGCAGGTCGTTCATTGAATCACTGTAGGCCCAGGTGAGCTCAAAGTGCTCCTGCTGCTGCAGCGCTTTCCAGTCACCCAGTCGGGTCACTTTGCCCTCTTTATAGGTCATGGTGCCGTAGGTGTTGCCGCTGTAACGCTCGTCCACGATTTCAACACCAATCGCCAGCGCGCCGCAGGCTCCGAGTTTCTCAGCAATCGGCACCACCAGATGCTCGCCGCTGGCAGAGATGATCATCACCCGGTCGCCGCGCGCCCGATGCCATTCGATCCGCTCGCGGGCGGCCGGATAGACACGAGGCAGGATGTCGCGCTGAATGAAGCGACGCACCCAGCCTTCAACGGTCAGCGTCGCCATGCCCGCCAGCGGTGAGAGCGTCTTACTCATATACTCTTCAATCGAAAGCGTACCGGCATAATACTGATTCATTAATGCCTGTTCCTGATCAATCAGTTCGCTGGGAGCAAATCCCTGTGATACCAGCCAGCGCAGCCACAGGCTGGTGCTGTCTTCACAAATGAGTGTTTCATCAAGATCAAAAAGGGCTAAGTCCATGGTCGGTCTCCTCGGCTGACTGGCGTTCAGGTTAGCTGATATTTGTGACGGGCTTAACTCTTCTGCGAAAAATCGGAATTTCACGCAGTTTTGGTGGCGACAGAATCGGAAAAAAGGGGCACGCGCGCGGCGTTTATGCCAGGGTTACTCTACTAAACTCTAAAAAACTTTACGATTCGACGGTTTTTTTCACTGCCGTCAGGGGGTAGCGTTTGAGTGAGAATTTTCTGCCCCTGGAATTTCGATTTAACAAGGACAATCCGGCCAAGCTCATGACAAACACTCGCTTCTCATCTCGCCTGCGGCACTTTGCTGCCACCTCATTACTGATTCTTGCCCCCATCAGCGTTTTTGCTGAGCAGGCTCCCGCCGCGCCCGGCATTGATGCTAAAGCGTGGATTCTGATCGACTACGCCAGCGGTAAAGTGCTGACTGAATCCAGTGCCGATCAGCGTCTCGATCCCGCCAGTCTGACTAAGATGATGACGAGCTACGTCGTGGGTCAGGCAATTAAAGCAGGCAAAATCAAACCGGATGATCTGGTCACCGTCGGACAGGATGCCTGGGCGACTGGCAATCCTAAGCTGCGCGGCTCTTCGCTGATGTTCCTCAAGCCTGGCGACCGCATTCCGGTGCATGAGCTGAATAAAGGAATTGTGATTCAGTCCGGTAATGATGCCTGTATCGCGCTGGCGGATTATGTGGCAGGCAGTCAGGATTCGTTCATCGGCCTGATGAATAACTACGTGAAGGCGCTGGGACTGCAGAACACCCACTTTATGACGGTGCATGGTCTGGATGCAGAAGGGCAGTACAGCACTGCGCGGGATATGGCGCTGATTGCTCAGGCGCTAATCCGCGATGTGCCTGAAGAGTACGCCCTGAATAAAGAGAAAGAGTTCACCTTTAACAATATTCGCCAGATCAACCGCAACCGTCTGTTGTGGAGCACTAACCTCAAAGTGGATGGCGTTAAAACCGGCCATACCTCTGGTGCCGGTAATAACCTGGTGGCTTCGGCGACCGAGGGCGATATGCGTCTGATCTCTGTAGTGCTCGGCACCGCCAGCGATGCGATTCGTTTTCGTGAAAGTGAAAAGCTGCTGACGTGGGGCTTCCGTTTCTTTGAAACAGTAACACCGATAAAAGCGGATACGCCGTTTGCGCAGCAGCGGGTCTGGTTTGGTGACAAGAGTCAGGTGAATCTGGGCGTGGCGAAAGATGCCGCACTGACCATTCCAAAAGGGCAGATGAAGAACCTGAAGGCGAGTTTCAAACTCAATGCGCCGCAGCTTGAAGCGCCGCTGAAGAAGAATCAGGTGGTCGGCACCATCGACTTCCAGCTGGATGGCAAAACGATTGAGCAGCGTCCGCTGGTGGTGCTGCAGGACGTGCCGGAAGGCGGCTTCTTCAGCCGGATGATTGATTTCGTGATGATGAAGTTCAACGGCTGGTTCGGGAAGTGGTTTTCATAAGTCTGAGGGACGCTGAGGCGTCCCTGCTGACTGCTGGCAAAACCAAATCAGGATGCATCTGGCAGCAATGAATTAGCTTAACGTGCAGGGAACACGGTCAAAGGAGGCAAGCGTCCCGCGCCATAGACAAAAACGCCGGGAGCGTTTTTGAACAACGCAACGCGTTGGCCCCTTTACGGGCGCCCCTCAGGGATGAGGGGCGTACTAAAAACGCCGGGAGCGTTTTTGAACAACGCAACGCGTTGGCCCCTTTACGGGCGCCCCTCAGGGATGAGGGGCGTAATCGCGCGGGCGGAGCGAGCCATGGATGGCAGTTTTGCGTCTTTCCGATCTGACCGTGTTTCCTGTGCAGGCTCAGTCTTACAGCAACCAGTCCAGACTTTGTCAGCAATCTCAGGAACGCTAACAAGTCCCTTTTTAATCCTGCGTCCAGCCCTTACGAATCGGCACGGCAAACAGTGCCCGATAGAGCGGGTTGATCACCGCCAGCATCCGCTCGCCATAGAACTGCCACGCCAGATGAGACGCCAGGCAACTCAGCAGACCCACCAGGAACCCACCCAGCATATCCATTGGCCAGTGAACGCCCAGGTAGACCCGCGACCAGGCGATAGCGCAACCCGCTATCATCAGCACTACGCCCGACCAGAGGCGATGCCAGAAGATAAAGGCCAGCGCAAAGGTGAAAATCGTGGTGCCGTGATCGCTGGGATAGGAGTCATCGGCGGCGTGGTGCAGGAACTGATAGCCGTAACCAATGGCAAAAGGGCGGGGATGCGGCAGCAGATGGCCGACACACCAGGAGATTGCCAGCGCATAAATCAGCGCCATACCGGTTTTCAGAACCAGCGCCCGTTGTGAAGAAACCTGATCGCGCGGTCCCCAGAGCCACATCGCCACAATTAACAGCGGCACAATGGCAATCAGGTCTTTGGCAATAAAGGTCGCGAGGTGTATTAACCAGGCGGGTGACGCCGGCGTGGCATTGATGGCAGTAAACAGTGAGTGGTTCAGCTCTTCCATTTCGGGATACATTCCTCAGCACAAATAGCTAACTTAACAGCGCACCATCCTGCTTTTTAAGACGCAATTCGTCTACGGAAAGGCTCCGAATCTGATAATGAGTTGCACAACTGTTTAAGTTTTATGACCGTTTCGGGTCAGTTTGTGGTGCTGGTGAGTGGCGCAGGGAGGAAAAAAGGGCATAAAAAAACCCGCCAGGAAAAAGACCAGCGGGCTCCACAATTTGGGGATTTCAAAGAAAAGCAGTGGCACTTATTATGACTATCGCTTAACTATAAAGTTCTGGACGCAGGCAAAAAAATTTTATAAAGGCAAAATTGGCCAGATGATCACAATCAGTGTCCCCGCCAGCGTGAGCAATACGTTGGCAATGGCATAGGTTCCGGCATACCCCAGCGCCGGAATATTGCTGCGTGCGGTATCACTGATAATCTCCATGGCCGGTGCACAGGTTCGCGCACCCATGATGGCACCAAACAGCAGGGCGCGGTTCATCCGCAACACATAGGCACCAAACAGATAGCAGATGATCACCGGAATCAGGCTCACCAGCAGGCCGCAAAGTAGCATCAGGGCACCGTCACTGCTCAGGCCGTGATTAATGCCGCTGCCAGCGCTTAATCCTACTCCCGCCATAAACACCATCAGCCCGAACTCTTTCACCATCGTCAGCGCGCCCTGCGGAATATAACCAAAGGTCGGATGGTTGGCACGGAGGAAGCCGAGCATGATACCGGCGAACAGCAGACCCGCTGCGTTACCAATACCAAAACTGAAATTGCTGAACTGGAAAGTAATCAGGCCAATCATCAGACCCACGATAAAGAAGGCGCAGAAAGCTAAAAGATCGGTCATCTGACTGTGAATCGCGATGAAACCAATGCGATCGGCCACACTTTTGACCCGTCGTGCCTCACCGCTGACCTGCAGCACATCACCTTTGTTCAGTATAATGCTGTCATCAATCGGCATCTCAATCTGACTGCGTATCACCCGGTTCAGGAAACAGCCGTGGTCGGTGAGGTTTAACTTACTGAGGCGCTTGTTTACCGCATTATGGTTCTTCACCACGATCTCTTCGGTTACGATGCGCATATCCAGCAGATCGCGGTCAAACACCTCTTTACCATTACGAAAGCTGGGGTCGAGCCGGGCATGTGCGTCGGGATAGCCGACCAGCGAGATATCATCACCCAGCTGCAGTACCGCATCCCCATCGGGACTGGCGAGAATACCGTTGCGGCGAATACGCTCAATGTAGCAACCGGTCTGACGATAGATGCCCAGTTCACGCAGGTTTTTGCCCCCGCTCCACGCCACCAGTTCCGCGCCCACGCGATAGGCGCGAATGACGGGAAGAAAGACTTTGCGCTGGCTGTCCGCATCCAGACCGCGTTCCCGGGCAATTTGCTGGGCACAGGTGGGCAGATCCTGATGTTGCAGACGGGGCAGGTAGCGTGCGCCAAAAATCAGACTCACCAGGCCAATCAGATAGGTTACGGCATAGCCGAGGCTCAGCTGATCCTGCATGAGTGCGAGCTGCTTTGGATCGGTGATGCTTTGTCGCAGGGTATCACCCGCGCCGACCAGTACCGGCGTTGAGGTCATCGAACCGGCCAGCATGCCAGCGGTGAGGCCAATATCCCAGCCAAAGAGTTTGCCCAGCCCCAGCGCCAGCAGCAGTGCGCTGACCACCATGACGATGGCGAGCATGAAATAATTTTTGCCGTCGCGGAAGAAAATGGAAAAAAAGTTGGGACCGGCTTCAACGCCGACACAAAAAATAAACAGCATAAAGCCCAGGCTCAATGCATCGGTATTGATCGTGAAGTGTTGCTGGCCTAATAAGAGCGAAACGACTAATACGCCAATCGAATTTCCCAGCTGAACGGAGCCAAGACGCAACTTACCCAGACAAAGGCCAAGCGCTAAAACGACAAATAATAACAAAATGTCATTTCCGCTTAACAATCCTGCGACGTTAATATTCACTGTTTAACTTCTTGTTTACATGTAAGCTATTGAAGAGTAGCCTGTTTTTCGTTATCGTGAGCAGGCCGTTGAGGTTCTGTTGTATCAATGCTGTAAATGGAACCTTTACCGCGGCGCTATTCTAATCACAATTATCTTTCTCAGCCATTGGCTGTTTTCATTCGTTGCCACAACGAACTGTTTCTTTTTATTTCCATCTGAACGCATCAGGGATATCAGCAGGTTATTGTCGGGGTTATTTTTAATCAGTGGGGTAGTATGCCGCAGCGCTCTTATCTCTGGACAACCCGCCTGTGCGGCGTGGTGTTGTATAGTCTGGTGTTTGTTTTTACCTGTCGTTTCTGGCAAGTCGGTCCCGGCCCGCTTCGTGGTCAGCCCGAATTACTGCTCTTTATGTTGCCCGGTATTGTGATGGCGTTGATGCAGGTGGAAAGCCCGCTAAAAAGCACGCTGCTGATGGGACTCTGGGGAACGTTACTGGCAGCACTGCTGTTAAACAACAGCCTGTTTATTCACAGTAGCGGATTCTTTTTAGTGGCCTGGAGCCTGAGCGCCCTGTTCTGGGCAGGTTGCGGGGCATTGCTGGTGCGATTGATGCAGATTGTCATGGCGTCACTCAACTGAAGGGTGCCGTTTGATTTCCCACAGCCAGAGAGCAAAAAAGGCGAGACAGAATTTTCTGCCTCGCCTTTTTCATTCCGGCCCTTTGCGCTTACGCGACAAATCCCAGATTCTCTTTAGTCCATGCAGCGAACTCGGTGTAGCCACCGATATGTTTTTCGTCCACGAAAATCTGTGGGACGGTGCTGACCGGTTTACCGGCGCTGGCTTCCAGATCGGCTTTTGTAATGCCTTCTGCGTTAATATCAACGTACTGGTAGCTAAAATCATCGCGCTCAGCGGTCAGTTTATCGGCCAGTTCGTGGGCACGCACACAGTAAGGACAGCCCGGACGACCAAAAATAACAGCAATCATAAAGAACTCCTTGCAGCGACTATTATGTGATGTATGTCACATAACGAAACAGAGAATGGGCACCATCATGCCCGCTCGTATCGCTTAAGGAAAGCAGGATTTGCCTGTTAGTCTGATGCCCGCACGCTATTGCCGCGCGTTCAGGAAGCATCTGAAACAGGGGCTTTTTCGCAGCAGCGGCCTCTATATCCCGCGCAATTTTTGGGTTGTTGACCATAATTGACGCTCAGTAAGCCGCTAAGGCAGGAGGATGTGATGCAGAGTGTAGCCAGATTGCCCCGGTTTGTGGTGGTGATGGAGGCGGCAGGTGGCCTGTTGATTTTAGGCGCGCTGCTGCTGATCAACCACTGGCTTCCGCTGCCAGACATGGCTGACGTTAAAACGCTGGCCACTGTGCTGTTCATCGCTGGCGTGGTTCTGATGCTGCCTGCTGCCTGGCTGTTAATGTGGCGCACCGCGAAAGCGATAGCACCACAGCTGTTCAATCAGATTGATAAAAAAAGATAATTTTGCTGGAGACTTTATGACACCGACCATTGATTTACTGTGCAGCCACCGTTCGATCCGCGCCTTTACTGACCAGCCGGTCAGCGAAGAGCAGCGTGAAGCGATTATTAATTCGGCGCAATCGGCGTCCACATCCAGCTTTTTACAGTGCTCCTCTATTATCCGTATCACCGACAAAGCGCTGCGTGACAAGCTGGTAACGCTGACCGGCGGGCAGACGTGGGTCGCAGATGCGCCTGAGTTCTGGATTTTCTGCGCGGACTTTAATCGCCACCTGCAGATTTGCCCGGATGCACAACTGGGCCGTGCCGAGCAGTTGCTGCTGGGCTGCGTCGACACCGCGCTGATGGGGCAGAATGCCATGGTCGCAGCGGAATCACTGGATCTGGGCGGCGTCTTTATCGGCGGGATTCGTAACAGCATTGCGGAAGTGACAGAACTGCTGGGCCTGCCGAAGTTTGTGCTGCCGCTGTTTGGTTTC
Organism: Pantoea sp. ANP04; assembly: GCF_041982285.1. Classification (NCBI taxonomy): domain Bacteria; kingdom Pseudomonadati; phylum Pseudomonadota; class Gammaproteobacteria; order Enterobacterales; family Erwiniaceae; genus Pantoea; species Pantoea sp. ANP04. The sequence continues at coordinate 135,505 of NZ_JAUTYS010000005.1, forward strand.
TGCCTGGGTCATCCGGAATCGAAGCCGGACGTCAAACCGCGTATGCCACATGCGATGCTGGTACATGAGAATCGCTATCAGCCACTGGATCCGGCGGTGCTGGCAGAATACGATAGCCGCACAGAACTCTATTATCAGCAGCGCGACAGTAACCAGCGTAGTGAAACCTGGAGCGAGCTAATCCAGCGGCTGATCATTAAAGAGACGCGTCCGTTTATGCTCGATTATCTGCATCAACAGGGCTGGGCCACGCGTTAATTCAGAAAGGGAGAGCAGCGATGAAGATAGCCATCCTGTCACGTGACGAAACGCTCTATTCCAGCCGACGATTGCGTGATGAGGCCGCTGCGCGCGACCACGAAGTACAGGTCATCGATCCGCTCTCCTGCTATATGAATATCAATCCTGCCTCGCCAGCGGTTCACTATTGTGGTGAACCGCTGGGTCATTTCGATGCCGTTATCCCGCGCATTGGTAACGCCATCACTTTTTATGGCGCGGCGGTACTGCGGCAGTTTGAAATGTGTGGCAGCTATCCGCTGAATGAGTCCGCCGCCATTACCCGCACCCGTGACAAATTGCGCTCGCTGCAGCTGCTGGCACGAGAAGGCATCGACATGCCGGTGACCGGCTTTGCCTCTTCGCCCGATGATACCGATGATTTGATTGCCATGGTGGGCGGCGCACCGCTGGTGGTCAAGCTGGTAGAAGGAACCCAGGGCATTGGTGTCGTGCTGGCCGAAACACGTCAGGCGGCAGAGAGTGTTATTGATGCCTTTCGCGGCCTGAATGCCCATATTCTGGTGCAGGAGTTTATTAAAGAAGCGCAGGGACGTGACATTCGCTGTCTGGTGATCGGCAATCAGGTCGTGGCCGCGATTGAGCGTGTCGCGAAAGAGGGCGATTTCCGTTCCAACCTGCATCGTGGTGGCAAAGCGTATCCCGTCGAGATCACGTCACAGGAGCGGCAGATGGCCGTGAAAGCGGCAGCCACACTGGGACTGGAAGTGGCGGGCGTCGATATTCTGCGCGCTCATCGTGGCCCACTGGTGATGGAAGTTAACGCCTCGCCAGGTCTGGAGGGCATCGAAACCAGCAGCGACCTTAACATCGCCGCGTTAATGATCCAGCGGATCGAGCAGCAGGCTATCCCCGGGCTCCGTCCTAAAACCGCTGGCTGACGCGCGCTTTTCAGCAGTTTTCGTGGCATCGCCGCGCATTTTTCCGTAAGCTAAGTCGCCTGTTTATCACCCCACTGGGATTTTACGATGGATTCTCTTGTCGTTCCGGATATCGACCTGCTGCGTCGCTGGCTGGATCAGCAAAATATCACCTGGTTCGAATGCGATGCCTGTCAGGCACTTCATCTGCCTCACATGCAAAACTTTGATGGGGTGTTTGACGCCAAAATCGATCTGGTCGACAACGTCATTCTGTTTTCGGCGCTGGCTGAAGTGAAGCCAACGGCGCTGATTCCGCTGGTCGGCGATTTGTCGCAAATCAATGCCAGTTCACTGACGGTGAAAGCATTTATCGACATTCAGGATGATAATCTGCCGAAGCTCATTGTCTGTCAGTCAATGACCACCACGGCAGGATTAACGTTTGGTCAGTTCTCACACTTTATGAAGCAGAGTGAAGAGCAGATCTCCATGGTCATTCTGGAAGCCTTTGCCAACAATTTGCTGATTGTGGGCGAAGAAGAAGAGCACGTTCCGGTGACCAGCGTCCATTCTGTGCTGCACTAAGCCCGACAGGGTCGCCCACTAAGCCGTCCCTGAGACGGCTTTTTTATGACCGCTATCCGCCGCCGCCTTTTTTTATTCTGCACTTTGCCCTTTAACGCCAGATATTTGTCGTGGTTTATGCCATCAAAGCCGAACCTCATAGCTTAAACATGCATAAAATATCGGTTTCAGGCGTTTTTTACGCTGAGGTCTGGTACAGCATGACGGGTGGGGCTATGCTTGCGGGGCTGTAACAGGCGCGTAACTGCGTCTCAGCTATAGGTTTTTGCTATTAAACTCCCGCTGAATAATGATTCATTGTGTCACTGACGTTTTGTCCGGAACGCAATGCAGGGATCTCTGATTTGCAGCGTTGTAATGACCCGCTCAGGAGGATGGAAAAATATGTTCAACTCACGTCAGAAATGGCTGTCAGCTGTGGTAGCTGCTGCGCTGATGGCCGCGTCGGCCAGCAGCATGGCGGAAGATAAAACGCTGCACGTCTACAACTGGTCCGATTATATTTCGCCAGATACCGTGCCGAACTTTGAAAAGCAGTCCGGCATCAAAGTGGTCTACGATGTGTTTGACTCCAACGAAGTGCTGGAAGGCAAACTGATGGCGGGCAGTACCGGCTACGATGTTGTGGTGCCATCTTCCAGTTTCCTGGCGCGTCAGCTGCAGTCCGGGGTATTCCAGCCGCTGGATAAGAGCAAACTGCCTAACTATAAAAACCTCGATCCGGCACTGATGGAAAAAGTGGCGCAACACGATCCGGGTAACAAATATGCCATTCCATATCTGTGGGGCACCACGGGTATTGGCTATAACATCGATAAAGTTAAAGCCGCACTGGGCGCCGATGCGCCAGTCAACAGCTGGGATCTGGTGCTGAAGCCAGAAAACCTGGAGAAACTGAAAAGCTGTGGCGTTTCCTTCCTGGATGCACCGGAAGAGATTTTCGCCACGGTACTGAACTATCTGGGCAAAGATCCGAATTCCTCTGATGCTAAAGACTATTCCGGCGCGGCTACTGACCTGCTGCTGAAACTGCGTCCGAATATCCGCTACTTCCATTCGTCGCAGTACATCAACGATCTGGCTAACGGTAACATCTGTGTCGCCATCGGCTGGTCGGGCGATATTCTGCAGGCGAAAAACCGTGCTGATGCCGCGAAAAATGGCGTGCACCTGGGCTACAGCGTACCGAAAGAGGGCGCACTGGCCTTCTTCGATATGATGGCGATCCCGAAAGATGCGAAAAACCTCGACGGTGCTTACGCCTGGCTGAACTACATCATGGATCCGAAAGTGATCGCCGATGTCTCTAACAAAATGAACTATGCCAGCGGCAACAAAGCGTCGCTGCCGCTGATCAATGCTGATGTCCGTAACAATCCAGGTATCTTCCCGACACCTGAAGCGATGTCGAAATTGTTCGTGCTGAAAGTCCAGGATCCGAAACTGGATCGTGTGCGTACGCGTGCATGGACTAAAGTAAAAAGTGGTAAGTAGTTCGTCCTTAACGGATTGACCTGTCACGCATCAGCAACAGAGGCGCAATACCGGCCTCTGTTGTGCCATTTTTAGCGGCAAATTTTGCCGCAATGTTCCGCCTGGCTCCGGAGAGAACCCTTTGTGAACGATGCCATTCCCCGTCCTCAAAATAAAACCGCAAAAGCGTTAACGCCGCTGCTGGAAATTCGCAATCTGACCAAATCCTTTGACGGCCAGCACGCCGTGGATGATGTCAGCCTGACTATCTATAAAGGTGAGATCTTTGCCCTGCTGGGTGCATCGGGCTGTGGCAAATCCACGCTGCTGCGCATGCTGGCCGGTTTCGAGCCGCCCACCAGCGGCCAGATTGTGCTGGATGGACAGGATCTGTCGCACGTTGCTCCCTATCAGCGCCCGATTAACATGATGTTCCAGTCCTACGCGCTATTTCCGCACATGACGGTGGAGCAGAATATCGCCTTTGGTCTGAAGCAGGACCGGCTGCCGAAAGGGGAGATAAACAGTCGGGTCGCCGAAATGCTGGCGCTGGTGCACATGCAGGAGTTTGCGAAACGCAAACCGCATCAGCTCTCCGGTGGTCAGCGTCAGCGCGTTGCACTGGCCCGCAGCCTGGCGAAACGCCCAAAACTGCTGCTGCTGGATGAGCCAATGGGTGCTCTGGACAAGAAACTGCGCGACAGGATGCAGCTGGAAGTGGTCGATATTCTGGAGCGCGTTGGCGCGACCTGCGTGATGGTGACGCACGACCAGGAAGAGGCGATGACCATGGCGGGGCGCATTGCGATTATGAATCGCGGTAAATTTGTGCAGATTGGCGAGCCGGAAGAGATCTATGAGCATCCGACCAGCCGTTACAGCGCGGAGTTTATTGGTTCGGTTAACGTCTTCGAAGGGTTACTGCGTGAACGTCAGGCGGATGGCCTGGTGATCGACAGTCCCGGCCTGATGCATCCGCTGAAAGTCGATTCCGATGTCTCGGTGGTCGATAACGTGCCGGTGCATGTTGCGCTGCGTCCTGAAAAAGTCATGCTGTGCGATGAAGTACCCGCCGATGGCTATAACTTTGCGGTGGGAGAAGTGGTTCACATCGCTTATCTCGGCGACCTCTCTATTTTCCATGTCCGTCTGCACAGTGGACAGATGATTAGCGCACAGTTGCAAAACGCGCATCGCTACCGCAAAGGGTTGCCAACCTGGGGCGATGAAGTCCGCCTCTGCTGGGAAAGCGACAGTTGCGTGGTGTTGACGGTTTAAGGAGCGGCTATGAGCCAGATTTTCCAACGCGCCAAAGCGCCTGCCCGACTGGTCGGCACGCCGCTGCAACGCTGGGCCACGCGGGTAAAAATGCAGCATGGCCGCAAGCTGGTGATCGCACTGCCTTATGTCTGGCTGGTGCTGTTATTCCTGCTGCCGTTTCTGACGGTGCTGAAGATCAGCTTCGCAGACATAGCGCGAGCGATTCCCCCTTACACTGAGCTGGTGAGCTGGGCAGATGACCAGTTCAGCATTGTGCTCAATTTCGGCAACTATCTGACGCTGACTGACGATCCGCTCTACATCGACGCCTATCTGCAGTCATTGAAAGTAGCGGCGATCTCCACGGTCATCTGTCTGCTGATTGGCTATCCACTCGCCTGGGCCGTGGCGCACAGTAAGCCGTCGATGCGCACCATTCTGTTGCTGCTGGTCATTCTGCCGTCGTGGACTTCGTTTCTGGTTCGCGTCTACGCCTGGATGGGCTTGCTGAACAACAACGGCATTCTGAACCGCTTCCTGCTGTGGCTGGGCGTAATCGATCATCCGCTGGTGATCCTCTACACCAATAGCGCGGTCTATATCGGTATCGTCTACTGCTATCTGCCGTTTATGGTGCTGCCAATCTACACCGCGCTGACCCGTATCGACTACTCGCTGGTGGAAGCCTCACTGGACCTGGGCGCGCGTCCGCTGAAGACCTTTTTCAGCGTGATTGTGCCGCTGACTAAAGGCGGCATCATCGCCGGATCGATGCTGGTCTTTATCCCGGCGGTAGGGGAGTACGTGATTCCTGAACTGCTGGGCGGCCCGGACAGCATCATGATTGGCCGTATCCTGTGGCAGGAGTTCTTTAACAACCGCGACTGGCCGGTGGCTTCCGCGCTGGCGGTGATCATTCTGCTGATCCTGATTCTGCCGATCATCTGGTTCCATAAGCATCAAAACCGTGAAATGGGAGAGAAGGCATGAATAATTTGCCAACTATTCGCTCGCCATGGCGTACCGCTATTCTGGCCTGCTGCTTCCTGTTCCTTTATGCGCCGATGCTGCTGCTGGTGGTTTACTCCTTCAACCGCTCCCCGCTCGTGACGGTATGGGAGAGCTTTTCGTTCCACTGGTACAGGGTGTTGTTCCAGGACAGCGCGATGATCGACGCGGTGGTGTTGAGTCTGAGCATCGCCGGACTTTCTGCCACGATGGCGGTGGTGTTGGGCACGCTGGCAGCAGTGATTATTGTTCGCTTTGGTCGCTTCCGGGGACACAACGGTTTTGCGTTTATGCTGACCGCGCCGCTGGTGATGCCCGATGTGATCACCGGGCTGTCGCTGCTGCTGCTGTTCGTCGCAATGGGTAACGCGTTTGGCTGGCCGAGTGAACGCGGTATGCTGACCATCTGGCTGGCACACGTCACCTTCTGTACCGCCTATGTGGCGGTGGTGATTAACTCGCGTCTGCGTGAGCTGGACCGCTCAATTGAAGAGGCGGCAATGGATTTAGGTGCCACGCCACTGAAGGTCTTTTTCGTGATTACCGTGCCAATGATTGCGCCGGCGATTGTCACCGGCTGGCTGCTGGCGTTTACCCTGTCGCTCGACGATCTGGTGATTGCCAGCTTCGTGACCGGACCGGGCGCGACGACATTGCCGATGGCGATTTTCGCCACCGTACGACGCGGCGTTAACCCGGAGATCAATGCGCTGGCTTCATTGATCCTGTTTGTGGTCGGTTTAGTCGGTTTTATCGCCTGGCGATTTATGGCGCACGAAGAAAAACAGCGTTTAAGCGATATTCAGAAAGCTAAACGTGGCTGAAATCCCTGAGTTTTGCCACTATATAAACGGGCCGGTTTAACCGGCCCGTTTTTCGATCAGGTGGAGTCACGGACTATGTCAGACATCTTCAAAAGCAGCGCTACGCTCTCAGGCGCACCGGTTCCGGTGACGGTTGCGGGCATTGCTATTATCGCGACCCGCTGCCTGAGCGTTCTGATGCTGGCAAACGAGCTGGGTTACAGCGAACTCGCCAACTTTGTGCACCGCAGCGCCCAGTCCTGGGACTCTACACTCATCTTTATCGCCAGCCAGCTGATCTTCCTGTTCGAACTGCGCTGCGCCTTTATTCTGATGCGCGGCAGTAACCGTGGACGCTGGGGCTATGTGGCGACACAGGTGATTGTGCTGATCTATATGCTGTTCGCTTCGCTGGGGGGAATCTACCCGGAAATTTTCAGCATTGATGGCGACAATAATGTCCAGATAATCCACCATACGCTGTCGCAGAAAATTCCCGACCTGCTGGTGCTGATGCTGCTGTTTCTGCCTGCCAGCAGCCGCGCTTTTTTCAGGAAGCGATGATACAATCGCGCTCCGCCCGACCCCATCGTTAAGGCTTTACCATGCACTGCGCGCTTTATGACGCTAATCGTTGCCGCTCCTGTCAGTGGCTGGAAAAACCCTATCCCATTCAGCTGAGCGACAAGCAGTCGATGCTTGAGCAGTTACTGGCTGAGCAGCCGGTTACAGCCTGGCTGCCGCCGGTAACCTCACCACAACAGGCATTCCGTAACAAAGCCAAAATGGTGGTCAGCGGCAGTGTTGAGCGTCCGGTGCTGGGTCTTATCCATCGTGATGGCGAGGCTGTCGATCTGTGCGACTGTCCGCTCTATCCCGCCAGCTTCCAGCCGGTGTTTACGGCGCTAAAACCCTTTATTGCCCGTGCCGGCCTGACGCCCTATAACGTGGCACGTAAACGCGGCGAGCTTAAATTCCTGCTGATCACTGAGAGCCAGCAGGGCGGCATCATGCTCCGTTTTGTCCTGCGCTCAACCGCTAAACTGGAACAGCTGCGTGCGGCATTGCCCTGGCTGCAACAGCAGTTGCCGCAGCTGGCGGTGATCTCTGCCAATATTCAGCCGGTGCATATGGCGATTCTGGAAGGGGATGAGGAGATTGCGCTGACGCCCGCGCAGTCGCTGGCAGAGAACTTCAACGGCGTGCCGCTGTGGATCCGCCCGCAGAGCTTCTTCCAGACCAATCCGCAGGTTGCCAGTGCACTCTATGCCACCGCACGCGACTGGGTGCGTGCGCTGCCGGTTAACAGTATGTGGGATCTCTTCTGTGGCGTAGGCGGTTTTGGCCTGCATTGCGCGACACCAGAGATGGAACTGACCGGCATTGAGATTAGCGCTGAGGCGATTAAATGCGCCCAACGTTCCGCTGAGATGCTGGGGCTGGAGAAAGTGCAGTTTGCGGCGCTGGACTCTACGTCGTTTGCGACCGGACGCGATGCCGTACCGCAGCTGGTGCTGGTGAATCCGCCGCGTCGTGGGATTGGAGAGGCGTTGTGTGATTATCTCAGCCAGATGGCCCCGGATTATCTGCTCTATTCAAGCTGTAATCCGCAGACCATGGCGCAGGACATTGCCCGGCTGAGCGCGTATGAGGTCACGAAGGTTCAGCTGTTCGATATGTTCCCTCACACCGCCCATTTTGAAGTGCTGACGCTGTTAACCCGCCGTCACCACTGAGTCCGGTGAAATTCCCGGAGTTACTCCGGGAACCACTTCTGATTAAGCTGCTGCCAGCTGCCGTTGGCTTTCAGTTCGGTCAGCGCCTGATTGAACTGATCGCGCAGCGCGGTATTGCCTTTCCGCACCGCAATGCCGAGGCCGGTGCCAAAGTAGTCTGCATCCGTCACATGTTCACCGACCGTAGCGAGATCGGGATTGGTTTTCAGCCACTGATTCACCACCGCGCTGTCGCCAAACACGCCATCCAGTCGGCCATTCTTCATATCCAGAATCGCATTCTGATAGCTGTCATACGCCACTACTTTCACTTCCGGATGCTTATCCTGCAGGAACTTCTGGTGAGTGGTGCCGTTTTCAACGCCGATGCGTTTGTCTTTCAGATCGCTGAAGCTACTGAACTTGCCCTTCTGCGCGATCACAATGGCGGAGTTAGCGTAATAAGGCTGGGTAAAATCGACCTGCTTGCTACGTTCAGCGGTGATATCCATGCCGGAAATGACCGCGTCATAGCGGCGGAACTTCAGTGACGGAATCAGGCTGTCGAAGGCGTTGTTGGTAAAAGTGCACTCTGCTTTCATCTGCTGACACAGCGCTTTGGCCAGATCGATATCAAACCCCACCAGATTATTTTCCCGATCCAGCGTTTCAAACGGTGGATAGGTTGCTGAGGCGGCGAAGCGGATCTTTTCCGCGGCCTGCGCGTTGATCGTAAGCGTTGCCAGCGCAGCGGCAATAATCCATTTTTTCATTTTATGATTCCTGTGATGTGGTCAGCCAGAGAGGGCAATACCCTGCCATAAAATGAATTTTTATGCAATTAGGGTGATTTTTCAGGCGGAAAGGGCGAGAGGCCTCGCCCGGAATTCAGTTACGCCGCTCAAATGCCAGCGCGCGTCTTTCGATCAGTCGCATCATCAGCGTCAGTAAACCGTTAACGCAGAGATAAATCAGACCTGCCGCAGCATAGACCGTGATGTCGTAGGTGCGGCCATAGAGCAACTGGCCGTGGCCCATGACTTCCATCAGAGTGATGGTGTAGGCCAGCGAGGTGCCTTTAAACACCAGCACCACTTCATTGGAGTAAGAGGAGAGGGCGCGTTTAAATGCATAGGGCAGCAGGATGCGCAGGGTGTGTTTGCGACCCATGCCAAGTGCCGCGCACGATTGCCACTGTCCGGAAGGAATCGCCCGGACCGCACCGTAAAACAGTTGCGTGGTGTAAGCCGCGCTGTTCAGCGACAGCGCCAGCATCGCGCACAGCCACGGCTGCGACAGGAGATGCCACAGCCAGGGGATCTGCTGGATCGACGGAAACTGTCCCGGACCGTAGTAGATCAGGAAGATCTGTACCAGCAGCGGCGTGCCGGTAAACAGTGTGATAAAGCCCTTCACCAGCGGATTAAACACCGGCGTTTTCAGCGACAGCACCACGGTGAAGATCAGTGCAAGCAGCAGCGCCACCACCAGCGAGGCCGCCGTCAGCGTCAGGCTGGTGTGCAGCCCTTTCAGAAGTTCAGGCAGATAGGCCAGCATCAGCTGTTCCCCCGTTCAAAGCGGGTCGTGCGCAGTTCAATGCGGCGTAACACCGCCTGGCTGAACAGCGTAATCACCAGGTAGATCGCGGCCGCCACCAGGAACCAGGTAAAGGGCTCCTGCGTTCGGGTGGCAATACTTTTGGTTTGCAGCATCAGATCGTTGACGCTGATCAGCGAGACCAGTGCGGTATCTTTTAGCAGCACCAGCCACTGATTGCCCAGACCGGGCAGGGCGTGACGCCACATCTGGGGCATAATCAGCCGCAGAAATATGGCCGATTTTTTCATGCCCAGCGCCTGTCCCGATTCCCACTGACCGACAGGCACCGCTTTAAGTGCGCCACGCAGCGTCTGTGAGGCGTAGGCGGCATAGAGCATCGCCAGCGCAATCACACCGCACAGGAAAGGACTGACATCAAAGTTCTCAATCTGCATCTGAACCGGCAGCGTAAACAGTCCGAAGTTCAGCGTGAAACCATCAGAGAGAGTGAGCAGCAGCTGTGATGCGCCAAAATAGATAAACAGCACCACCAGAATTTCCGGCAGGCCACGGATCAGCGTCACCAGGCCGGTGCCAATCCACGCCAGTGGTCTCAGGCGCAGTGACTCCCAGCCAGCGAAAATCATCGCCAGCACCAGGCCAGCGATGAGAGCACAAACAGCAAGGCCGACGGTCATCCCGGCGGCGCTTGCGAGGGTCATCATTTCATTCATCGGAGATTACTGCTGGAACCATTTGCTGTAGATGGTCTTGTAGGTACCATCCGCTTTGATTTTATCCAGCGCGCCATTGAATTTGGTCTGCAGCTCGGTGTTACCGGTGCGAACCGCAATACCCAGGCCAGTACCAAAGTAGGCTTTATCTGTAACTTTATCGCCGACAGCAGCCAGCGCAGCATTCTGCTTCAGCCACTCGTTAACCACGGCGGTGTCACCAAATACGGCATCAATGCGGCCATTTTTCAGATCCAGTACCGCGTTCTGATAGCTGTCGTAAGGAACGATGGTGATGTCGCTGTGTTTATCCGTCAGGTATTTCTGATGTGTGGTGCCGTTCTGGACGCCAACGCGCTTGCCTTTTAGCGCTTCAACACTGGCGACTTTACCTTTCTGGGCCACAAACAGCGCCGAGTTGTCGTAGTAAGGCTTGGTGAACAGGACCTGCTTTTCACGATCCGGCGTGATATCCATGCCCGCCATCACCGCATCAAAGCGACGGAATTTCAGGCTTGGGATCAGGCTGTCGAACGCCTGGTTAGTGAAGGTGCAGGTCGCGTCGATCTCTTTACACAGTGCGTTAGCCAGATCAACATCAAAGCCCTGAATCTTGTTATCTGCATCCACATACTCAAAAGGAGGATAAGAGGCTTCGGTCGCAAAACGAATTGTCTGTGCCGCGGTAGCGCTCAGGCTAAAACCGGCAAGCAGTGCAGCAAGTACCATTTTTTTCATTTTTAGCATCCTGACTTAGTGCGAAAGATAGTGAGCAAACGCGTCGGTTTGCGGCTGTGTAAAGCGGCTGGCGTCGCCCTGTTCCACAATGTGACCGTTCTCCATGTAAACAACGCGGCTGGCCGTTTTACGTGCCACTTCCACTTCATGGGTCACAATCACCTGGGTAATGCGGGTCTGCGCCAGTTCGCGAATGATACTGACAATCTGTGCGGTAATTTCAGGGTCCAGCGCGGCCGTCGGCTCATCGAACAGCAGCACCTGCGGTTCCATCATCAGGGCGCGGGCAATCGCCACACGCTGCTGCTGACCACCAGAGAGGTGCAGCGGGAAGCGATCGCTGTAAGGCGTGAGGCGCAGACGATCAAGCAGCTTGTCGGCGCGGGCACGCGCTTCACTTTTGCTGAGGCCCAGCACCCGGCAGGGCGCTTCAATCAGATTCTGCAGCACGGTGAGATGCGGCCAGAGATTATATTGCTGGAACACCATACCGACGTTCTGGCGCAGTTCGCGAATCGCGGCGTCAGAGGGTTTCTGAGTGAAGTCGAACTGATTGCCGGCAATCTGCAACTGACCTGAACGAGGCTGCTCCAGCAGGTTAAGGACCCGCAGCAGCGAACTCTTGCCCGCCCCGCTTGGGCCAAGCAGTACCAGGGTTTCGCCTTGCGGACACTCAAGGTTGATGTCGAACAGCGCCTGATGAGCACCGTAGAAGCAGTTTATTGCGTTTAGTTGAATACTCATGCGCCAGATTTGAATAGCTATTAGTGTCGCGGATTTTAACGTCACCAGAATAGTTATGCAAATAAGGTGGGTTAAAATTTGTAAAACAACAGGTAAACAGCAAAAGCTTAGCACAATATCATGCAGTGTCTGGTGCCAGCCCGATGCCGTGGGGCAGGCTGCGGCAATAAAAAAGCGCAGTCACCTGAGGTGGCTGCGCTTTTCATACCGCTAAAATATCAGGTTATTTTTTTGACTTTTCAAGCATCTGGCTCAGGCTTCCACCCTCGGCATGCACAGGGTTCGCCATGTAGCGCACGTCGTCAACGACCCAGCAAGTGCCCTGATGAATCATCAGCACTTCATCCTGCCACTCCTTTCCGTCGCGGCTCAGTTTTACCCGCAGCGGGATGTTGCGTGCATCACGGTTTGGAATAGTAGATGCATCAGCAACGCTGGCGGCTGTCGGGCCCTGTGACAGGCTGGAGAAGAGATCACCGTTTCGCCACTGTGCGCCGGCATTGCTGCCGCTGGCCGCCTGCAGGGAGTGGTAAAGCGCATCACTCAGGTAAGGGCGATATTTTGCCAGTGTGTTGCTGTCAGGCAGACCCTGCGTGGGCTGTTCAACACGCAGATCATAAAATTGTTGGGCAACCTGGTCAGGACCGCCTTCAATGCAGGGGGCGGTTCGCGGGCCATTATCCTTAATGACTGGCTCAACGGTGGTACAGGCGCTAAGCAGCAGGGCCGCCGGGATCATTAGCGCAAACGCGTTGTTTCTCATCTCGATTTCCTTATGGTTCTCTGGCAAGGTGCCCTTTTTAGCATAGAGTATAGCTGTGCTTTTTAGTCGAAAGAGCCTTAGCCTGATTTCAACAAGGAGAATGCGATGAAATTTTCAACAACCCCGACGCTGGAAGGCCACAGCATCAGTGAATATTGTGGTGTGGTCACTGGCGAAGCGATTCTTGGTGCGAACATTTTCCGTGATTTTTTTGCGGGCATCCGTGATGTAGTCGGCGGCCGTTCCGGCGCGTATGAGAAAGAGCTGCGTACAGCACGCGAGATTGCGTTTGAAGAGCTGGAAGAACAGGCAAAAGCGCTGGGTGCCAACGCGGTGGTCGGTATTGATATCGATTACGAAACGGTCGGCAAAGATGGCAGCATGCTGATGGTCAGCGTCAGCGGCACGGCAGTGATCATTCGTTGAAACGCGGGCTGTTGCTGATACTGGCACTGCTGCTGGCGGGCTGCCACTCCGGGATAGAATCCCGTGACGGCTACTGGGCCGATCTGCGGCATCCCGCGCAGGGGGCGCGACCGCGGGTTAAGGTGATTGTCATCCACTATACCGCCGAAGATTTTTCTTCGTCGCTGGCGACCCTCACCGATCGGGAGGTCAGCGTCCATTATCTGATCCCCCGTCAGCCGCCTCAGCGCGCCGGCAAAGGCATTGTCTGGCAGCTGGTGCCGGAGCAGCAACTTGCCTGGCATGCCGGGCCCAGTTTCTGGCGCGGAGCCAGTCGCATCAACGACACCTCGATTGGCATTGAGCTGGTGAACCGGGGATATCGCCGCACCCTGACCGGTCTTGAATGGCAGCCCTTTACCGCCGCGCAGATCATCACGCTGGAGGCCCTGGTGCGTGATATTGCACAGCGCTACGGCATCCCACCGGAAAACATTGTCGGTCACAGCGATATCGCGCCGCAGCGCAAGCAGGATCCGGGTCCACTTTTCCCGTGGCACCAGCTGGCGCAGCGCGGACTGGGCGCATGGCCTGATGCCGGACGGGTGCAGTTTTATTTAGCGGGTCAGGATCCACACGCACAGGTGCCGGTGCAGCCACTCATGGAAAACCTGCAGCGCTTCGGTTATGCGGCGACGGCGGAGATGAGTAAGCGTGAGCAGCAGAAAGTGATTGCCGCGTTTCAGATGCACTTCCGGCCTGCGGATTATCGCGGTCAGCCCGATGCCGAAACCGCCGCGATAGCGGCCGCGCTACTGGAGAAGTATGGCGCGGCGGAATAGCGGATTACTGTTGCAGAAACGCTTTCCAGTGGGCGACAACCTGCTCCAGTGCCGCACGATCAGTATCCAGATGGGTGACCAGCCGGGTACGTGTCCCCACGCTGATTAACACGTCGCGCGCTTTCATCCACTCGCCTAATGGTTTGACCTGAGCTTCCGGCACCGCCACAAACAGCATGTTGGTCTGTTGATCGATAACGCTCACGCCCAGCTCATGCAGCTGCTGTCCCAGCCAGGCAGCATTGTCATGATCCTCCTGGAGTCGCGTCACGTTGTGTTCCAATGCGTAGAGACCTGCCGCCGCGAGAATACCGGCCTGACGCATGCCGCCACCGGTCATTTTACGCCAGCGACGGGCGCGCTCAATCAGGGCTGTATCGCCACATAGCAGTGAACCCACCGGTGTGCCCAGGCCTTTTGAGAGACAGATGGTCAGGGTGTCGCAATAGCGGGCCATCGCAGCCAGCGTGGTTTTTTGCGCCACCACCGCATTGAAAATACGTGCGCCATCAATGTGCAGCGCCAGCTTATGCTCACGGGTAAAAGTCCACGCCTGTTCCAGATACGCCAGCGGCAGGACTTTACCATGATGGGTGTTTTCCAGACTCAGCAGGCGGGTGCGGGCGAAGTGAATATCGTCCGGCTTGATGGCAGCCGCCACCACGTCGAGCGGCAGAGTGCCATCGTCGGCGGGCAGCACCGGTTGAGGCTGAATGCTCCCCAGCACCGCCGCGCCACCTGCTTCATACTTGTAGTTGTGCGCCTGCTGACCGACGATATATTCATCGCCGCGTTCGCAGTGGCTGAGCAATGCCACCAGATTTGCCTGAGTGCCGGTAGGGAAAAACAGCGCTGCTGCTTTGCCGCTTAATCGTGCGGCTTCTGCTTCCAGCGCATTGACGGTAGGATCGTCACGGTAGACATCATCGCCGGTTTCGGCAGACATCATCGCGTTTAGCATGGCGGCGCTGGGCCGGGTCACGGTATCACTGCGTAAATCGATCACCTTATGCTCCTGGATGTGGCGGAAGAGAAAAAAAAGGCGGGCATCGCGCCCGCCTGGATGGAACCTCTGTTTTACCGTAGCCAGTTGGTTTTCGCCAGTTCTACCACCTCGTCACCGCGACCATTCATGATGGCGCGCAGCATGTAGAGACTGAAGCCTTTGGCCTGCTCCATTTTGATCTGCGGCGGCATTGCCAGCTCCTCTTTGGCGGTAATCACATCCACCAGAACCGGGCCATCGTGGGCAAATGCCTGCTCCAGCGCACCATTGAGTTCAGAGGCCTTTTCCACCCGGATACCCCGGATGCCACAGGCCTGGGCGATAGCGGCAAAGTCAGGATTTTCCAGCTCGGTGCCGTCGGTAAGATAGCCGCCCGCTTTCATCTCCATCGCCACAAAGCCCAGCACGCTGTTGTTGAAAATCACCAGTTTCACCGGCATTTTCAGCTGCGCCAGCGAGATAAAATCACCCATCAGCATGCTGAAGCCGCCGTCGCCGCACAGCGCGACAACCTGACGATTGCGATCGATCGACTGCGCACCCAGCGCCTGTGGCATCGCATTCGCCATCGAGCCGTGGTTAAACGAACCCAGCAGGCGACGTCGGCCGTTCATCTTCAGATAGCGCGCCGCCCACACGGTTGGGGTGCCGACATCGCAGGTAAAAATAGCGTCATCGCTGGCGTAGTGACTGATCTGCTGTGCCAGATATTGCGGATGAATTGGCTGTTTGTCGTTGGGCTGCGCCAGTTCGTCGAGACTTTTGCGCGCCTCGCCATAGTGTTTAACCGCACTGTCGAGATGTTTGCGATCGCTTTTGGTCGTCAGTTGCGGTAGCAGCGCCTGCAGCGTGCTTTTCACATCGCCGACATACGCTTCATCGACATGACAATGCGATCCCAGGCTGCCCGGGTTGATGTCAATCTGAATGATCTTCGCGTTTTCCGGATAGAATGCGCGATAGGGGAATTGTGTGCCCAGCAATACCAGCGTCCCGGCATTCATCATGGCGTGGAAGCCGGATGAGAAACCGATCAGACCGGTCATGCCAACATCATAAGGGTTGTCATATTCGATGTGTTCTTTGCCACGCAGCGCATGCACAATTGGCGCTTTAAGCGCTTCTGCCAGCGCCACCACCTCCTGATGCGCACCGGCACAGCCACTGCCACACAGCAGCGTAATGTCAGTGGCGTCGTTCAGCGTCTGTGCCAGCCGGGTCAGTTCGGCTGGCTGAGGCAGGACCTGCGGCAACTGCGGTGGATACCACTCAGTGCGGGCGCTTTCTGGCGCCAGTTTCAGGGCGATATCACCCGGCAGCACCACGACTGAGACACCGCGATTGAGAATGGCTTTGCGCATCGCGATGCCCAGCACCTGCGGTAACTGCTCAGGATTCGAGACCAGCTCACAGTAGTGGCTGCATTCGCGGAACAGCTCCTGGGGATGAGTTTCCTGGAAATAACCGCTGCCGATTTCGCTGGAGGGAATGTGTGCCGCAATCGCCAGCACCGGGACGCGGTTACGATGGCAGTCGAACAAGCCGTTGATGAGGTGTAAGTTGCCTGGTCCGCAGGAGCCGGCGCAGACCGCCAGTTCGCCGCTGATGTGCGCTTCCGCACCCGCCGCAAAGGCGGCGACCTCTTCATGGCGTGTCGGCATCCATTCAATAGTGCCCATGCGATTCAGGCTATCGCTCAGGCCGTTAAGGGAATCTCCGGTGACGCCCCAGATGCGTTTTACGCCCGCGCTTTCCAGCGTTTTGGCGACCAGCGCCGCCACGGTTTGTTTCATGATCTTCTCCTTTGTCGGCCCGCCATGAAGAGTGACGTGACCAGAATCGAAAAAAGAAGCGTAGACGACACGGCAGAAAAGCAGGCGTGAAAAAATGCGCTGGCAGAGCTCAGCACATCTCAGACCGAATTCAGGCAGAGAAGAGGGCGATCAGAATCGGGGCCAGCAGGCTCATCACAAAACCGTGCACAATAGCGGCAGGGACAATCTCGTTGCCGCCCGCCCGCTGCAGTACCGGCAGGGTAAAGTCCATTGAGGTGGCACCGCACAGCCCCAGCGCGCTGGAACGATGACGGCCAATCAGCGCGGGGATCAGCATGATTGCGACCAGTTCACGCACCAGATCGTTGAAGAAGGCGGCGCTGCCAATGACCGGGCCAAAGGCTTCGGTCATCAATATGCCAGAGAGAGAGTACCAGCCAAAGCCGCTGGCTAGCGCCAGACCGGTTTTTAGCGGAACACCCAGCAGTAATGCCGCGATCATGCCACCTGCCAGCGCGCTGACCAGCACCACACTGGCAACCAGTAGACCGCGACGGTTCAGGATAATCTGACGCAGAGTCATTCCACTGCCGCGCAGCTGAATCCCCACGAGGAACAGCAGGAAGATCAGCGCATATTCACTGGCCGTCGAGGCGTGGTGCAGCAGTGACCACTGGGTCAGACCTAGCAGAAAACCGATGACAACCACGCCACATAGCTTCAGCGAGTCCAGTGCCATATGCAGCCGCGAGGGAAGCTTCTCCTGCCGGTGCGCATGCTGCCACGGTGCATATTTCTCCAGCCCGCGCAACGCCAGTACATTGCACAGCAGAATGCAGAACGCCGCCACCAGAGCCGTATGAAAAACGGCCAGCAGATTGCTGCTCAGGTTGTCGAGAAAGGCCAGGCTGATGCCCATAAAGAACAGAATGACGTAAACCATCCAGCCCAGCAGTTGATTTACCCGACGCAGGGTGGCGGTTTTACGCAAGGGTAACAGCCAGCCTGCGATTAGCGGCAGCAGAATAATCAGAAGTCCGGAGTACATATCATTGCCATCCCTGGAAGAAGAGGTCACACGCTAGCGAAAAAGCGTAACGGAGTAAACCCTGATAAAGCGGCTTGACCGGCGCGCGGGCGACAACCATGCTGTCTATAAACTGAGGATGGACGCCTATGATTCTGGAACATATCGACATTCGCGGCTTCCGCGGTATCAATAAGCTCTCACTGCCTTTAACGCACACCACTCTGCTGATTGGTGAGAATGCCTGGGGTAAATCCAGCCTGCTGGATGTCATGAGCCTGCTGCTCTCTCCTTATGAACCGGCCTATGTTTTTACTGAGGCGGATTTCCATTTTACACCGGGTGATGTGACCGATCCGATGCGCCGTATTTCAGTGGTGTTCCACTTTCGGGATGACGGAAGCGATCCGGACGCGGTGCTCTCGACCTTCTGGCAGCGTGATGCGCAGGGCCAGCGTCGGCTTTATTACAGCGTCAGCGCCACCTGGCGTGACGGCGGCATCGACACCCGTCGCCGTTTCGTTGACGTAAATGCCCAGCTGTTGCCTGAGCAGAATTGTGCGGACGCAATCGACCTGTTGCTGACGCGTTATCCGGTATTGCGGTTGCGCGACGCGCGTTTCAGCAAGCGAACGCGGAACCGAGCGCCCGTGACCGGTCCCCATCCTGAGCTGCTGGCGGGCATGGAGACGCTGGCGCGCGATCTGGAGCAACATCCTCAGCAACTCAGCGATGAGGTGCTGAGACAGGGCCTCAAGACGATGCAGCAATTGATGCAGCACTATTTTCTGGTGCAACCGCCTGGTGCAGGCAGTGAGGCCCGGTCACGGGATCCGCAGATGCGCGATGGGGTGCAGGGATGGCGGGCGCTGGATCATCTGAATCAGCTGATTGCCGGAACTGACTCCCGCAGCCGTCAGCTGATTTTGCTGCAGATGTTTACCCTGTTGATCGAAGCACGAGGCGACGTTCCGCTAGCTGCCGGTGCGCGGCCGCTGCTGCTGATTGAAGATCCGGAAACCCGCCTGCATCCGATTATGCTGTCCGTGGCCTGGAACCTGCTGAAGCTGCTGCCGCTACAGAAAATCGTCACGACCAATTCAGCTGAACTGCTGTCGCAGGTGCCGGTAGAAAACGTCTGCCGTCTGGTGCGTCAGTCCTCACGCGTAGCAGCCTGGCGCATCGGTCCGGAAGGTCTGAGTGCCGAAGAGAGTCGGCGTATCGGCTTTCATATTCGCGTCAATCGACCGGCGGCCCTGTTTGCCCGTTGCTGGCTGCTGGTCGAAGGTGAAACCGAGGTCTGGATTATGAATGAGCTGGCGCAGCAGTGTGGTTACAACTTCGCGGCGGAAGGGGTGAAAGTGATTGAGTTTGCGCAATCGGGCCTGAAGCCGCTGCTGAAATTTGCCCGACGCATGGGGATCGCCTGGCACGTGCTGACAGATGGCGATCAGGCGGGTAATAAATATGCCAGCACGGCGCGCACGCAGTTACAGCCGGGTGATCCTGAGCCGCGTTTTCTGACGCAGTTACCCGCGCTGGATATGGAAAACTTTCTCTATCACCAGGGGTTTCAGGATGTTTATCATCAAATGGCGCACCTGCCGTTAAACGCGCCGATGAGTTCCAGGCGTATTATTACCAAAGCGATTCACCAGAGCTCCAAGCCGGAACTGGCGATCGCAGTGGCGACATCGGCGGCGGAACGCGGGCCGGAAGCCATCCCGCCGTTAATGCGGCAGATGTTTGCCCGGGTGATTGGGCTGGCGCAGGGTCAGGCGGACTAAGCCTGTCAAACATGGCCTGTCAAAAATGAAAAATGCCAGCGGCACTGGCTGGCATTTTTAGGGCTCTGTACAGAGGTGGGTTCAGTATCAGGCCACGGCCTGTACCTCAACAACCGGCACGATGAGGCTGGCGTGATTGCCTTTCGGACCTTCATGCACATCGAACTGAACCTGCTGGCCTGCCTTTAGCGTTCGGTAGCCTTCCATCTGAATGGTGGAGTAGTGCGCAAAAATATCTTCGCCACCACCAACCGGACAGATAAAGCCAAAGCCTTTGGAATTATTGAACCATTTAACGGTGCCCGTCTCCATGCTTTTACTTCCCTCGCAAGACATTTTATAAGTAGGTGAGGTCTTTGAAGCTGTGAGTCGGATTTGATTAAAACTCAATCAGCCTGTGCAGGTAGAATGTAGAGAAAGCGCCGCTGGCGTCAAGCAAACCACCGGGCCGGATGGGGAAAAAATCATCAAAATTTGAGGCAGTTAACGCTATTGCAAATTTTGTGATGCAGGTCGCGCAAGGTTATTTCTGAATAAATTTTCAGCAGCGGCCCGCAGCTTGACAGGCATGTTAAACTCTCAACATGTAGCCACTTAAAGGCTAAAAGCAAAATCTCAACGGAACACTATGGCAAACACAAACGACTGGCTTAACTTTGAACATCTGGCCGAAGACAAAGTACGTGAAGGGTTAAAGCCGCCTTCTATGTATAAAGTCATTCTGAATAATGACGATTATACACCTATGGAATTTGTTATTGACGTCGTGCAAAAGTTCTTTTCTTATGATGTTGAACGTGCAACGCAGCTGATGTTGAAAGTTCACTATCACGGCAAGGCGATCTGTGGTGTATTTACTGCAGAAGTCGCCGAAACAAAAGCGGCCCAGGTGAACAATTATGCGCGGGAAAACCATCATCCGTTGCTGTGTACGCTGGAAAAAGCCTGAGCCCGTCTCCATATAGGAAACAGGTAAGGGCGATAATTGGGGGAGGTGCCTAATGCTCAATCAAGAACTGGAACTCAGTTTAAATATGGCTTTCGCCAGAGCGCGTGAGCACCGTCATGAGTTTATGACCGTCGAGCATCTGTTACTGGCATTGCTCAGTAACCCGTCGGCCAGAGAGGCACTGGAAGCCTGTACGGTGGACATGGTGGCTCTGCGGCAGGAACTCGAAGCCTTCATCGAACAAACCACACCGGTGCTGCCTGCCAGTGAGGAGGAGCGTGATACTCAACCAACGCTCAGCTTCCAGCGCGTTCTGCAGCGCGCGGTTTTCCATGTCCAGTCATCCGGTCGCAGTGAAGTCACCGGGGCGAATGTGCTGGTCGCCATCTTCAGCGAGCAGGAGTCGCAAGCGGCCTATCTGTTACGCAAACATGAAGTCAGCCGCCTTGATGTGGTGAATTTCATCTCTCACGGTACGCGCAAAGACGAACCGGGCCAGGCGCCAGGCGCTGAAAACCCGGTTAACGAAGAGCAAGCAGGCGGGGAGGATCGTATGGAAAACTTCACCACCAATCTTAATCAGCTTGCTCGCGTCGGTGGGATTGATCCACTGATTGGTCGCGACAGAGAGCTGGAACGTACTATTCAGGTGCTGTGCCGTCGCCGTAAAAACAACCCGCTGCTGGTGGGGGAATCCGGTGTCGGTAAAACGGCTATCGCAGAAGGTCTCGCCTGGCGTATCGAGCAGGGCGATGTACCGGAAGTGATGAAAGATTGCACTATCTACTCGCTGGATATTGGTTCACTGCTGGCAGGCACCAAATATCGTGGTGACTTTGAGAAACGCTTCAAAGCGCTACTGAAACAGCTGGAGCAGGACGAACACAGCATTCTGTTTATTGATGAGATCCATACCATCATTGGTGCGGGTGCGGCATCAGGTGGCCAGGTAGACGCAGCGAACCTGATTAAACCGTTACTTTCTGGCGGTAAGATTCGGGTAATGGGGTCTACCACGTATCAGGAATTCAGCAACATCTTCGAAAAAGATCGTGCTCTGGCGCGTCGTTTCCAGAAGATCGATATCACTGAGCCTTCTGTTGAAGAAACCGTGCAGATCCTGAGCGGCCTGAAGACCAAGTATGAAGCCCACCATGATGTGCGGTATACCGCGAAAGCGGTGCGTGCAGCGGTGGAACTGGCAGTGAAATATATCAACGACCGTCATCTGCCTGACAAGGCGATTGACGTGATTGATGAAGCGGGTGCGCGTGCGCGCCTGATGCCTGCCAGCAAACGTAAGAAAACCATCAATGTTTCTGACATTGAAACTGTGGTGGCCCGCATTGCCCGTATTCCTGAACAAAGTGTGTCAGCAACCGATCGCGATACACTGAGAAATCTGGGCGAACGGCTCAAGATGCTGGTGTTTGGACAGGACAAAGCCATTGAGGTGCTGACGGAAGCGATCAAAATGAGCCGCGCCGGTCTGGGTCAGGATCGCAAGCCAGTTGGTTCCTTCCTGTTTGCCGGGCCAACCGGTGTGGGTAAAACGGAAGTGACTGTGCAGCTGGCGAAAGCGCTGGGTATTGAGCTGCTGCGTTTTGATATGTCCGAGTACATGGAGCGTCACACCGTCAGTCGTCTGATTGGTGCACCTCCGGGCTACGTCGGTTTTGATCAGGGCGGTCTGCTGACGGATGCGGTGATCAAGCATCCACATGCGGTGGTGTTACTGGATGAGATCGAGAAAGCGCACCCGGATGTCTTCAACCTGCTGCTGCAGGTGATGGATAACGGCATGCTGACAGATAACAACGGTCGCAAAGCGGACTTCCGCAACGTGGTGCTGGTGATGACCACCAACGCCGGTGTGCGTGAGACGGAACGTAAGTCGATTGGCCTGATTCATCAGGACAACAGCACCGATGCGATGGAAGAGATCAAAAAGATCTTTACGCCAGAGTTCCGTAACCGTCTCGACAACATCATCTGGTTCAGTCACCTGTCACCAGCGGTGATCCATCAGGTGGTCGACAAGTTTATTGTCGAGTTGCAGGCGCAGCTGGATGCGAAAGGTGTGTCGCTGGAAGTCAGTGATGAAGCGCGCGACTGGCTGGCTGAGAAGGGCTATGACAAAGCGATGGGTGCACGTCCGATGGCGCGCACCGTGCAGGACAGCCTGAAGAAACCGTTAGCCAATGAACTGCTGTTTGGTTCGCTGGTGGATGGTGGCTCAGTATCTGTTGCGCTGGATCGTGAGAAAGGTGAACTGACCTATCACTTCCTGAGTGCTGAGAAACGCAAAACCGAAGGCACTGTGCACTAATCACTTGCTGCAGATGTGAAAAAGGCCGGATATGAATATCCGGCCTTTTTTATCGCTTCAACATGCAGAGCGATGAAGTTACTGCAAATTAGCGACTACGGAAGACAATGCGGCCTTTGCTCAGGTCGTACGGGGTCAACTCAACGGTCACTTTGTCACCCGTCAGGATGCGGATGTAGTTTTTGCGCATTTTACCGGAGATGTGAGCAGTGACCACGTGTCCGTTCTCAAGTTCTACGCGGAACATGGTGTTAGGTAACGTATCCAGTACGGTACCTTGCATTTCAATATTGTCTTCTTTGGCCATCGAATCCTCTGGGTGTACTACCTTTCAGTTGAACCGGCAAGATAATGCCCAATTCAACGATTTATGTAAAGAACCGTCGGCGATTTTGCCAACGCTTTGCCGGGGTGCACGTCAGTTACGTGCATCCGGTAAAATTAGGGTGTTTATGGTGGCGTCTGCAGGGGATTAGCGGGCTAAGAATCTGTATCAACCGGTAACACGCGCACGATTGAAAACAGTTCCGAGAGTGCGTTGAGATTCCCAGCCTGGCAATTCCGGCTCGTTATTGCGAAGCGCGGACGACATACCAAACTCGACTATTATACCACTTATGCGCCTTTATGTGTGCAAAACATCTCAGTAGCACTAAAAAAGCGTTTGTGTCTGCCAGCATCCATCGCTGACCGGCTGACTGGCAAGGCTTTGTACATATTGCAGATAATCAGCGCGCGGGATCTCCTGCGCGCCTAATGACGCGGTATGGGGATTAAGCACCTGGCAATCCACCAGACGGCCCTGATGTCGGATAAAATGCTGGCAAAATACCCAAAGTGCGGTTTTAGAGGCATTCTGCTGACGGCTGAACATCGATTCGCCGCAGAAGATTTGCCCCATCGCCAGCCCGTACATGCCACCCACCAGCTGATGTTCATCCCACACTTCAATGGAGTGGGCATGGCCCAGCTCATACAATCGCAACCAGGCGCGCTTCATTTCAAAAGTAATCCAGGTGCCTTCTTCGCGACCGGTAGCGCAGCCCTCGATCACCTCGTCGAATGACTCGTTCATCGTTACCCGATAAGGTGAACGGCTGTGAAAGCGTTTCATGCTACGACTCAGGTGAAACTGCTCGGGCAACAGGACTGCTCGGGGATCGGGTGACCACCAGAGGATGGGATCGCCGGGGGAAAACCATGGAAAAATGCCGCACTGATAAGCATTTAGCAGCCGGGCAGGGGAGAGATCCCCACCCATAGCCAGTAAGCCATTTGGCTCACGAAGTGCCATTTCAGGTGGGGGAAATTGCAGAGATTCCCGTGACAGTTGTACCAGTCTCATCGCGTTGCGTTACTCATCAGCATTTCGCTATGACTATAACGCAATCCGCTGCCGGAAACGCCAGTAGCGGCCCGCTTTTGAGATTAATTCCGCATGGCTACCCTGTTCAACAATGGCACCATTATCCATTACGCAGATGCGATCCATCAGCTCCAGGCCGCTGAGACGATGCGTGACCATGATCATCGTCTTCCCGGCGGTCAACTGCTGGAGCAGCGTCAGAATATGCTGCTCGGTAGTGGCATCCAGCCCTTCAGTAGGTTCATCCAGCAGCCAGAGATCGCCATCGTGTAATAATGCGCGCGCCAGCGCCAGCCGGCGCAGTTCGCCGCCTGACAGCGGGCGACCGCCTTCCCCCATCCAGGCGTTCAGGCCTTCCTGATTTTCAAGCAGGCGCTGCAGGCCGACGTCGTTGAGTGCGCGAGTTAACTGCTCATCACTGGCATCAGGGCAAGCCAGCAGTAAATTATCGCGCAGGCTCTGGCTGAAGAGGTGAACCCGCTGCGTTACCACGCTGATGCGCTGGCGCAACGCGGGTTCTGACCATTCGCGAATCGGCCGATCATTTAAACGGATAACGCCGTGCTGGCTCTCCCAGCCACGGGTTAACAGCGCCAGCAATGTTGATTTTCCGCAGCCGGTCGGCCCCAGCAGCGCAATATGCTCACCGGCTGCTACCGAGAGAGTACAACGGTTTAGCACCTTATCCGGACGGTCGGGATAGCTGAAGTCGAGCTGATCGATCCCGATCGAAAGAGGTCCCGGTCGGGCCTCGGAATGTGCCGGGAAAGTGATCGCAGGAGACTGGTCGATAATGTCATTGACTCTCTGAGCGGCGTTTATCACCTGTGACATAGGCAGGAAGGCGCCTGCTACCGGTGCCAGCGCTTCAAAGGCGGCCAGGGCGCAAAACACTACCAGCGCAATCAGCGAACCGGGTAACTGCTGTTCGCTGATGGTGGCGGCACTCAGCCAGAGCAGCAGTGTGACCGTTACACCGCTGATCAGCAGCAGCAGACACTGTGCGGCGGCCTGTAAGCGTTGTTGTTGACTTTGTGCCTGCTGCCAGCGCTGTTCATCTTCATCGAGCTGCTGTCGCCATCCCTGCGAGGCACCGTACAATGTCAGTTCAGCCTGGGCCGCCAGCCACTGCATCAGTTGTAAGCGCCAGTGGGCACGACCCTGGGCAATGGCAACACCTGCCGGCGATCCCAGACGATAAAACAGGGCTGGCATCAGTACCAGCGTACTCAACATGATGCCGCCCAGCGTCAGTGCCAGATGAAAATTGATAAAACTCATCCCGAAGGTCACCACGACACTCACGATAAAAGCGCCAAGCAGTGGCGAGATGACGCGCAGATAGAGATGATCCAGCGTATCGACATCAGCCACAAAGCGGTTGAGCAGGTCCGCCTGCCGGAATCGCGAAAGCTGGCCAGGGGAAAGGGCCATCAGGCGGCTGAACGTGTGGACACGCAGGTGCTGAAGCACCCTGAACGTTGCATCGTGGCTGACCAGCCGCTCAGCATAGCGTGCGGCGGTGCGAATGATGGCTGCGCCACGGACGCCCGCCGCAGGCAGCATGTAGTTAAAGGTATAGAGACCCGCGACACCGGCCACTGACGAGGCGGCCAGAAACCAGCCAGAGAGCGTCAGCAGGCCAATGCTGGCCAGCAGGGTAACAATCGCCAGCACGATGCCCAGCGTCAGGCGAAAAGGGTGGCGCAACCAGAGACGAAGAAAAGGACGCAAGGCGGACATCAGCGGATCTCCTGTTGGCGATGCTTCAGCATCTCGCTAAAGGCACCTGGCTGTTGTGACAGCTGCTGCCAGTTACCCTGCTGGACCAGCTTACCCGCTTCCATCACCCATAGGCTCTGCCAGCGGCTCAGCGTATCGATCTGATGAGTAATCATCAGTGTGGTCTGCCGATCTGCCGCCTCGTTCAGCGCCAGCATCACATGGCGTTCGCTGAGTGCATCCAGGCTGGCGGCCGGTTCATCAAGCAGCAAAAAATGTGAGGTTTTATAGAGTGCACGTGCAACCGCGACCCGTTGCGCCTGGCCCACCGACAGCTGATGACCGCCATCGCCAGGCGGGGTCTCAATGCCCAGGGGCAGACGCGGCAGGAACTCATTAATGCCGCACGCTTCCAGCAGTGCTGCAAAGCGCTCGCTGTCCCAGGTGGTATTCATCAGGATGTTGTCGCGCAAGGTGCTGGCCGGTAATTGAGGATTCTGTCCTACCCAACTCAGTTGCTGATGCCAGTCGCTCCGTCGTATATCGCGCAGTTCGACGCCATTGGCTTTCAGCGAGCCCTGATAGGGCAGAAACCCGAGCAGAGCGTTCATCAGTGCCGTTTTACCCGCCCCGCTTTGACCGACCAGCGCAATCTGCTCACCCGCGGCAATGGTAAAAGTAAGAGGGCCACACAGCACCTGGCCATCAGGTGCGCAGACACAGAGATCGTCAGCGCTTATCGCGATGGCGTGATCGGTAGTGAAAGGGCGCTGGCCTCTCTGCGGCGCGGCGTCGGGCGTCGCCTGCATAAAGGCTTCAAGCGCATCGGCACCGCCCACCGCCTGCGCTTTGGCGTGATAGAACGCACCGAGATCGCGCAGTGGCTGGAAAAACTCCGGGGCAAGGATCAGCACCAGGAAGCCGGCAAACAGCGTCACGCCCTGGCCATAATCACCGAAATGCAATTCGCCCAGATAGGAGAAACCAAAATAGACGGCCACCACGGCAATCGCTAACGAGGCAAAAAACTCCAGTACGGCGGAGGAGAGAAAGGCGAGGCGCAGCACTTCCATGGTGTGCTGGCGAAAATCGGTGGTGGCGGCGGCAACGGCCTGCTGCTCTGCTTCACCACGATGAAACAGTCGCAGCGTCTCTCTGCCGCGCAGGCGGTCCAGAAAATTCCCGCTCAGGCGAGCCAGTACCAGAAAGTTTCGGCGGTTGGCCTCGGCAGCACCCATTCCAGCCAGCGCCATAAACAGCGGTATCAACGGCGCGGTGGCAAAAAGAATCAGACCTGCCGTCCAGTTCAACGGGAAAATGGTCAGCAGAATGCAGCAGGGGATCACGACTGCCAGTGTCATCTGCGGCAGATAACGGGCGTAATACTCCTGCATCTCTTCGATCTGTTCCAGCAACAGCGTTGCCCAGCTACCGGCTGGCCTTCCCTGAATCCACGCCGGGCCGAGATCAGATAACCGGTCAAGAACCTGCTGTCGTAAAGCCTGGCGGATAGCCTGCCCGGCACGGTAACCGGTCAGTTCGCGGGCGTAGTTAATCAGGGCACGGAGCACAAAGCAGAGCAGTAATAGCAGGATGCTGACCGTCAGCGTTTCGCGCGGCTGTTGATCAATAATCAGCGCCTGAAGCAGCGAGGCCAGTAAACCGGCCTGGGCAATGATCAGCAGTGCACTCGCCGTGCCGAGCAGCGTGTTGAGTCGCAACCAGCGACCGGCGAAACGACGTTGCTGACGAAGCCAGCGGGTAAGATGCTGCTGCCGCGATTTGTCCATGCGAGACCATGATAAATATCGATGATGGGGGAAAATGGAAAGACATTTCCATCTCTTCAGGCGCAAGAATCTAGCATGAGAGCAATAAAAAAGGCGACGGAAAAACCGTCGCCTGGAACATTTGAGATCAGAGGGTTAACAACTTACTGATCGTTTTTAACTAACCCGTCAAGAAAACGCTCAGCGTCTAACGCAGCCATGCAGCCAGTGCCCGCAGAGGTAATCGCCTGACGATAGATATGGTCCATCACATCACCTGCTGCAAAAACGCCAGGGATGCTGGTCTGGGTGGCGTTGCCGTGTAAACCGGACTGAACTTTGATGTATCCGTTCTCCAGCGCCAGCTGACCTTCAAAGATGGCCGTATTCGGGCTGTGCCCGATAGCAACAAACAGACCCGCCACTTCCAGTGCTTCCGTCTCATCACTGTTCTGGGTAGAACGCAGCGTCAGACCTGTCACGCCCATCTGATCGCCTACCACTTCTTCAAGCGTGCGATGAGTGTGCAGCACGATATTGCCGTTACGCACTTTTTCCATCAGGCGGTCAATCAGGATCTTCTCAGCGCGGAAGCTGTCACGACGGTGAATCAGGTGCACTTCAGCGGCAATGTTCGCCAGATAAAGTGCTTCTTCAACGGCCGTGTTGCCACCGCCAATCACCGCGACTTTCTGATTGCGATAGAAAAAGCCGTCACAGGTTGCGCAGGCAGAAACGCCTTTGCCTTTGAACGCCTCTTCAGATGGCAGGCCCAGATAACGTGCCGACGCACCCGTTGCGATGATAAGCGCATCTGCTGTGTATTCGCCGCTATCGCCAGTGAGGCGGAACGGACGATTCTGCAGATCCACCGTGTGGATGTGATCAAAAATGATCTCAGTATTGAATTTTTCGGCATGCTCGTGCATGCGCTCCATCAGCGATGGACCTGTCAGATCGTGCGGGTCGCCCGGCCAGTTTTCCACTTCAGTGGTCGTGGTCAGCTGTCCGCCTTTTTCCAGACCCGTGATCAATACGGGGTTCAGGTTGGCGCGTGCAGCATAAACGGCTGCGGTATAACCCGCTGGGCCAGAGCCCAGAATGAGTAACTTACTGTGTTTGGCCGTACTCATGCGTTCCTCAGTTTCATTCGGCTGACATAGCCTGCGATTGTAGGGAATATCCGGCGACAATGACAAGGCTTAGCCAATTTTGTTAACGATAGCTGCAAATGGCGTAGACGATGAACGGCAGTTTTGCCTGGCGAATGCGCCAAAAGGGGGCAAAACTCGGGCTGAATGGGTGCAAAAGTGCAAAAATACTCATTTAAAAACAGATACCCAGCTAACTGTCTGGCATCTTGTCCTGAATTTGGTGATTTTACTTTGACAATCGCCTGCGCTTTTGCGAAAACATTATCAGAAGCGAATAACATTTATCGGAACAAAACAGGTTTTCCTCGCCTGTTTTGCACTTAACGCCGAATAAAAGCAGCCTGATATGGATAATGACGCATGATGTGGACAGACAATATGCGTCATGTCGATAGATTTCAGAACACAGGCTCTGTTAGCTCACTTCAGAAATGCCCCGAACAATGAGCGTTTTCAGGGCGTGGCAGGTAAAGGGAAGGAATTAAGAGAGACAATAATAATGGTAGACAATAAGAAACGCCCCGGAAAAGATCTCGACAGAATTGACAGGAACATTCTGAATGAACTTCAGAAAGATGGTCGCATTTCAAACGTAGAGCTTTCCAAACGCGTAGGCTTATCGCCTACGCCATGTCTTGAACGCGTGCGTCGTCTTGAACGTCAGGGATTTATTCTTGGCTATACCGCGCAGTTGAACCCGCACTACCTTGATGCATCTCTACTGGTATTCGTTGAGATTACTCTGAATCGTGGTGCGCCGGATGTGTTTGAGCAATTTAACGCCGCTGTGCAAAAACTTGAGGAAACTCAAGAGTGTCACCTCGTTTCCGGCGATTTCGACTACCTGCTGAAAACGCGCGTACCTGATATGTCTGCCTACCGTAAGTTGCTGGGTGAAACCCTGTTGCGCCTGCCCGGCGTAAACGACACGCGAACTTACGTGGTGATGGAAGAGGTCAAACAGAGCAATCGACTGGTGATCAAAACCCGCTGATGCGGGGCAGGTGCAAAACCTGTTAGATTTCGGTACACTCCTGTGAATTCATACAGGATCAGCGTCGGGCTCGCCCGGCGCTGTTGCTTCTTACTTTACAGGCACCTGGAGAGTCCTCTTGAGCCAGGAATATACAGAAGATAAAGACGTTTCGTTACAATCGCTGAGCAGTGGACGTCGTCTGCTGGAAGCGTTGCTTATTCTGGTGGCGTTGTTTGCCATCTACCTGATGGTTTCTTTAGTCAGTTTTAACCCTTCCGACCCGAGCTGGTCGCAAACGGCCTGGCATGAACCTATCCACAATATCGGCGGCAGCGTCGGTGCCTGGCTGGCTGACACCTTACTCTTCATCTTTGGTGTGATGGCGTACGCCATTCCGCCCGTCATCCTGGGTCTGTGCTGGATTGCTTTCCGTCAGCGCGACAGCCAGGACTACTTTGACTACTTTGCTGTCGGGCTGCGCTTAATTGGCGTCCTGGCACTGGTGGTGACGACCTGTGGTATGGCGGCGCTAAATGCCGATGATATCTGGTACTTCGCCTCAGGCGGCGTGATTGGTAGCCTGGTGAGTAATGCGATTGCCCCCTGGTTCAGTCCAGCGGGTGGCACGCTTATGCTGCTTTGCGTCTGGGCGGCGGGCATTACCCTTTACACCGGCTGGTCATGGCTCACCATCGCAGAAAGAATTGGTGGCGTGGTGATGGGTGTGCTGACGTTTGCCAGCAACCGTTCACGTCACGATGAACCCTGGCAGGAAGAGGATGACGAGCAGGACGCGCATGAATACGCGGATGTGCCTGAACTGCATGCTGCCGATCAGAATGAAGATGAAGATGTGCTGCTTTCTGCTCCACGTGCAGCCGCCCAGCCTGCGGCGTCACAGCCGGATCCTCTGCTGGCTAAAGCGGCAGCAGCAACCAGCGCGGCGGTAGCGGCAACGGCGGAAGCCGCAGAGGTGACGCTCGCGCCGGCCGCTCCGGTAACGCCTGCCGCTGTTGCAGCGTCTTCTGCGGCGGCATCTGCGCCTGCAGCTATGCCAGCATCGCCGACGGCACAACCCGCGCCTGCGGCCGTGCAGAGCGCGCCAGCATCCTATGGTGCAGCAACGGCTCCGACTCCGGCGCAGAGTGCTTCTGCATCTGCGACCTCACCACCGCTTTATCACTTTGAAATGCCGGACGAGGCCCCGGCTGCGCCGTCGTTCAGTGCTTACGACGACGATGAACCTAAAATGGGGAACTGGCGCGACACACCAGCAATGCCTGCAGCTGCGGCCGCCGTCGCTGCCACTGCGGCCCAGGCGACCACGCGTACTGCCCCTGTTTTCGATTTAGCCCCTGAAACCAATCCCAACCCGCAGGTTAAGCAGGGCATCGGACCGGCGCTACCGCGTCCTAACCCGGTAAAACTGCCAACCCGTCGTGAGCTGGCCTCTTATGGCATTAAATTGCCTTCTCAGCGCATGGCTGAAGAGAAAGCAAAAACGGAAGAGAGCGAAACGGCCCCGGCTGGATCAGTTTCTGCTGCACCTGATGCTGAAGAGGCGCTGCAGCAGGCTGAACTGCGTCAGGCCTTCCAGTCTGAACAGCAGCAGCGTTATGGCACCAGCTGGCAGCAGGACGAGGAAGATGAGCAGGATGCTCAGCATCAGGATGCACTGGCACGTCAGTTCGCCGAGCAGCAGCAACAGCGCTATGAACCTGAAGTGAAAAAAGAGCCGGTATTTAATATTGATACCGCCTCAGCGTTTGATTTTTCACCGATGAAAGATCTGGTGGATGACGGCCCGTCTGAACCGCTGTTTACGATTGCCGCGACGCCAGAACCGGAAGCTCCTGCGGTTTCACACGAACCATGGCAGCAGGTGAGTGAGGTTTCACAACCTCAGGCTCCGGCTCAGGTTCCTGCACCTGACCGCTTTATCCCGGCAGAATCAGATTACAGTACGCCAGCAGCCTCGTCTGAGCCTGTGTATGCAGCGCCTGCAGCACCCTCTGCGCCCGCTTATGGTGCGCCAGTGGCTTCTCAGGCTCCGGCTTATTCTGCTCCAGCTTATGGTTCGCCAGCCGCCGTGCCGGCTCAGCCGGTTGAAGAAGCGAAACCTTCGCTGCATGACAGCCTGATTCATCCGTTCCTGATGCGCCATGAACAGCCTCTGGAGAAACCGTCTACACCACTGCCTTCACTGGATCTGCTGACTGCGCCACCTGAAGAAGAAGAGCCGGTGGACATGTTTTCGCTGGAGCAGACCGCCCGTCTGGTTGAGTCGCGCCTGGGTGATTATCGTGTGAAAGCGGAAGTGGTTGGCATCTCGCCTGGCCCGGTTATTACCCGTTTTGAACTCGACCTGGCACCTGGCGTGAAAGCGGCGCGTATTTCAAACCTGTCGCGTGATTTAGCACGTTCGCTGTCCACGGTTGCGGTTCGTGTGGTGGAAGTGATTCCAGGCAAGCCTTACGTGGGTCTGGAACTGCCTAACAAGCATCGTCAGACAGTCTATCTGCGTGAAGTACTGGATTGCCCTAAATTCCGCGACAATCCGTCACCGCTGGCTGTTGTGCTGGGTAAAGATATTGCGGGTCAGCCTGTCGTCGCCGATCTGGCGAAAATGCCGCACTTACTGGTAGCCGGTACCACCGGTTCCGGTAAATCTGTGGGTGTGAACGCCATGATTATCAGCATGCTTTATAAGGCGACGCCGGAAGAAGTTCGCTTCATCATGATCGACCCGAAAATGCTGGAGCTGTCGGTCTACGAAGGCATCCCACACCTGCTGACCGAAGTCGTCACAGACATGAAAGATGCCGCCAATGCGCTGCGCTGGAGTGTTGGCGAAATGGAGCGTCGCTATAAGCTGATGTCGGCGCTGGGCGTGCGTAACCTGGCAGGTTACAACGAGAAAGTGGAACAGGCTGAAGCGATGGGCCGTCCGATTCCCGATCCGTTCTGGAAGCCGGGCGACAGTATGGATATGACGCCGCCGGTCCTGGAAAAACTGCCTTACATCGTGGTAATGGTCGATGAGTTTGCCGACCTGATCATGGCAGTGGGTAAAAAAGTTGAAGAGTTGATTGCGCGTCTGGCACAGAAAGCCCGAGCCGCAGGTATCCACCTGGTGCTGGCAACACAGCGCCCATCCGTGGATGTGATTACTGGCCTGATCAAAGCGAACATCCCGACGCGTATCGCCTTTACCGTGTCGAGCAAGATTGACTCACGTACCATTCTCGATCAGGGCGGCGCGGAGTCACTGCTGGGGATGGGTGACATGCTCTATATGCCGCCAAACTCCTCCCTGCCTATTCGTGTGCACGGTGCCTTTGTTCGTGACCAGGAAGTGCATGCCGTGGTTCAGGACTGGAAAGCGCGTGGGCGTCCGCAATATATCGACAGCATTACCGCGGGCGAAGAGAGCGAAAGTGCCGGTGGCATCGACAGTGATGAAGAGCTCGATCCGCTGTTCGACCAGGCAGTCGGCTTTGTGGTTGATAAACGTCGAGCATCGATTTCAGGCGTTCAGCGTCAGTTCCGCATTGGCTATAACCGTGCGGCACGTATCATTGAGCAGATGGAAGCGCAGGGCATTGTCTCTGCACCAGGCCACAATGGTAACCGTGAAGTCCTGTCTCCGCCCCCACACGACATGTAGCAGTTAAATGTTTTGAAACACTACTCACTGAGCCAGTTCCGACTGGCTCATTGTTTTTTATACGGTTAAGCCCCATATCTGAATCAGCTTTCGGTTTTTTCTTCTGTTCTGATGGCGGAACGGCGACCAGGCTTAATGCAGTTATCGATGGGAACGTTTAAATAAGGAATTGAAGCAGATGAAATTACGCGTAATCGCTCTGGGCCTGTTGGCCACCTTTTCTTCAGCCAGCGTATTGGCTGATGCTTCCAGTGATCTGCAGCAGCGCCTGAATAAGGTCAGCAGCTTCCACGCCAGCTTCACGCAAAAAGTGACCGACAGCAGCGGCGCCAATGTGCAGGACGGCGAAGGTGAGTTGTGGGTAAAACGTCCCAGCCTGTTTAACTGGCACATGACCGCACCGGACGAAAGTATCATCATCTCCGACGGCAAATCGCTTTGGTTCTACAACCCGTTTGTTGAGCAGGCTACTGTCAGCCTGCTGCAGAATGCCACCAGCAACACGCCGTTTATGCTGATTGCCCGCAACCAGTCAAACGACTGGAAGCAATATAACATCAAACAGCAGGGTGACAATTTCGAACTGACCCCGAAAAACAGCGACGGCAACCTGAAACAGTTCACTATTCAGGTGACGTCCAGCGGCACCATTAACCGCTTCAGCGCGATTGAGCAGGATGGTCAGCGCAGCGATTACCAGCTGAAAAGCCAGCAGAATGGCGCGATCAGCCCGGATAAATTCACGTTCACACCGCCAAAAGGCGTGACGGTGGACGACCAACGTCAGTGAGGTCACGGTGAGTAACCTGTCCCTGGATTTTTCCACCGAGAATTTCAAACCTCTGGCCGCGCGTATGCGGCCAGAAACGTTGAAACAGTACATTGGTCAGCAGCATCTGCTGGGCGCGGGTAAACCGCTGCCGCGTGCGATTGAAGCCGGGCATCTGCATTCAATGATCTTATGGGGACCGCCCGGGACCGGCAAAACCACGCTGGCTGAGATCATCGCGCATTACGGTAATGCTGATGTAGAGCGTATCTCTGCAGTGACCTCCGGCGTGAAAGAGATCCGTGAAGCGATTGAGCGTGCCCGACAGAACAAACACGCCGGACGGCGCACTATTCTGTTTGTGGACGAGGTCCATCGGTTCAACAAGAGCCAGCAGGATGCTTTTCTGCCCCATATTGAAGATGGCACCATCACCTTTATTGGTGCCACCACCGAAAATCCCTCTTTCGAACTTAACTCCGCATTGCTGTCACGCGCCCGCGTTTACCTGCTGAAATCACTGACGCTCGAAGATATTGAGCAGGTGCTGGATCAGGCGATGCAGGATAAAGCGCGAGGTTATGGCGAGAGTGACATCGTGCTGCCGGATAATACCCGCAGGATGATTGCTGAACTGGTTAATGGTGATGCACGCCGGGCATTGAATACGCTGGAAATGATGGCAGATATGGCCGAAACCACCGCCTCAGGTCAGCGTGAACTGACGCCTCAGTTGCTTAACGAAGTCTCGGGTGAGCGATCCGCGCGTTTTGATAACAAAGGCGATCGTTTTTACGATCTGATTTCGGCGCTGCACAAATCGGTTCGCGGCTCCGCGCCAGATGCAGCGCTCTACTGGTATGCGCGCATCATCACCGCAGGCGGCGATCCGCTCTATGTGGCACGCCGGCTGCTGGCTATCGCCTCCGAAGATGTCGGCAATGCCGATCCACGCGGTATGCAGGTGGCGATTGCAGCCTGGGATTGCTTCACGCGCGTGGGTCCGGCAGAAGGGGAGCGCGCCATCGCTCAGGCCATTGTTTATCTGGCCTGTGCGCCGAAAAGTAACGCGGTCTATAACGCCTTTAAAGCCGCGATGCGTGATGCGCGTGATAATCCTGATTACGATGTGCCGGAACATCTGCGCAACGCGCCGACTAAGCTGATGAAAGAGATGGGGCTGGGCAAAGAGTACCGTTATGCTCATGATGAAACCAACGCCTATGCTGCCGGTGAAGTCTATTTTCCCAGGGAAATGGCCAGCCCGCGCTATTACACGCCAACCCAGCGCGGGCTTGAGGGTAAGATTGGTGAAAAGCTAAGCTGGCTGGCTGAGCAGGATCAAAATAGCCCGACAAAACGCTACCGCTGAAACAGACCTTACGGTAATGTGGGCAATGTTTTCAACGCATTCCACAGGAATGCGTCCCTTCTTTCAACCAACTTTTTATACACAGGATAAGCATGCTCGATCCCAATCTGCTGCGTAACGAGCCAGACGCAGTCGCAGAAAAACTGGCACGCCGGGGATACAAACTGGATGTGGAAACGTTGCGTTCGCTTGAAGAGCGTCGCAAAGTACTGCAGGTGGAAACAGAAAATTTGCAGGCAGAGCGTAACTCCCGATCCAAATCCATCGGTCAGGCCAAAGCACGTGGGGAAGACATCGAGCCGCTGCGCCAGGAAGTGAATGCGCTGGGCGAACGCCTGGATGCCGCTAAAGCAGAACTGGACGAACTGCAGAATCAAATTCGTGACTTCGCGCTGGCAATGCCGAACATTCCGGCAGACGAAGTGCCGCTGGGCAAAGATGACAGCGAAAACCAGGAAGTGAGCCGCTGGGGTACGCCGCGCGAGTTCAGTTTCCAGGTTAAAGATCACGTTGAGCTGGGTGAAGCGGCTAAAGGCCTGGATTTTGCGGCTGCCGTGAAACTGACCGGTTCGCGCTTTGTTGTCATGCAGGGGCAGATTGCCCGCCTGCACCGTGCACTGAGTCAGTTTATGATTGACCTGCACACTGAGCAGCATGGCTACCTTGAAACCTCCGTGCCTTACCTGGTTAACCACGCAACGCTTTACGGTACCGGACAGTTGCCTAAGTTTGGCGAAGACCTGTTCCACACCCGTCCGCTGGAAGAGGAGTCAGACAGCAGCAACTATGCACTGATTCCTACCGCGGAAGTGCCGCTGACCAACCTGGTGCGTGACGAGATCCTCGAAGAGGATACCCTGCCAGTTAAACTCACCGCACATACACCGTGCTTCCGTTCCGAAGCGGGTTCTTACGGTCGTGACACACGCGGTCTGATCCGTATGCACCAGTTCGACAAAGTTGAGATGGTGCAGATCGTTACCCCGGAACAGTCTATGGAGGCGCTTGAAGAGCTGACCGGCCACGCTGAAAAAGTTCTGCAACTGCTGAACCTGCCATACCGCAAGGTTTTACTCTGTACCGGCGATATGGGCTTCGGAGCGACTAAAACCTACGATCTGGAAGTCTGGTTACCGGCGCAGAACACCTACCGCGAGATTTCATCCTGTTCCAACATGGGTGATTTCCAGGCGCGTCGTATGCAGGCGCGTTGCCGTAACAAACAGGATAAGAAGCCGCGTCTGGTTCATACCCTGAATGGTTCAGGTCTGGCCGTCGGCCGTACCCTGGTGGCAGTGCTGGAAAACTATCAGCAGGAAGATGGTCGTATCGCCGTACCGGAAGTTTTACGCCCTTACATGAAGGGCGTCGAAATTATCGGCTAAGCAATCAGGCATCTTAAGACCCGGCCATGGCCGGGTTTTTTTATGTCCTGCATCTGAAAAATAGGATTTATGTCGCGCTGATTTAATCACAAATAAACGTTATCGATAACAGATGTGCTGGAGTGCTTAAAAACCTAATTTTTCATAGAGATAGCATTTAGCCGCATGTCGCCCAAGACGATTGTAACCCACTGAAGATTAGTAAATTAAATTGTCGGCCAGCAAAATGTGCTGCCGTTAAATTCCTTCCATTGACTTTAAAAAAGCTAATGGCAAACTGCGCGCAATTTCCTTCATTTGCTCTGGTTTCTATCCCCTATGTCAACCTGGTCACGCCCCGTGATACTGCTGCTTTGCGGCCTGATGTTAATGACTGTCGCAATTGCCGTGCTGAATACGCTCGTTCCACTGTGGCTGACGCATGACTTACTGACAACCTGGCAGGTGGGTATAGTAAGTTCGTCTTATTACACCGGTAATCTCGCAGGCACGCTGCTGGCTGGCTGGTTAATCAGACAGTATGGCTTCAATCGCAGCTATTACCTGGCTACCGTGATGTTTGCCGTCGCGACCCTGTGCCTGGCGATGATGTCGGGCTTCTGGGCCTGGAGTTCAATGCGATTCATCGCGGGTGTCGGCTGTGCGCTGATGTGGGTGGTGGTTGAGAGCGCACTTCTGTGCAGCGGCACGGTGCGTAATCGCGGACAACTGCTGGCGGCCTACATGGTTGTCTATTACATCGGTACTGTGACCGGCCAGTTACTGGTCAGCAAACTCTCTACGGAATTACTCAGCGTGATCCCGTGGGTAACCTCGCTGGTCTTCTGCGCCGTGCTGCCGCTGGTCTTTACCCGCGTTTCCAGTAATGGTGAAGCGACAGAGGCGGCTCCGGCCCGCATCTGGCCGATGCTGCGTCGTCGTAGTTCCCGCCTGGGTATTAATGGCTGCATCATCTCTGGCATCCTTCTGGGCTCGCTTTATGGCCTGATGCCGCTTTACCTGTCACATCAGGGAATGAGTGACGCAAATGTCGGTTACTGGATGGCGTTGCTGGTCAGCGCAGGTATTGTGGGCCAGTGGCCCGTTGGCCGCCTGGCTGATCGTTTTGGTCGCATGCTGGTGCTACGGGTTCAGGTTTTTGTCGTTATCCTGGGCGCGATGGCCATGTTGACCAATGCCGCGATGGCGCCTGCGCTGTTTGTGCTGGGCCTGGCAGGCTTCACACTCTATCCGGTGGCGATGTCCTGGGCTTGTGAGACGGTCGCCCACCATGAGCTGGTTGCAATGAACCAGGCGTTGCTGATGAGTTATACCGTAGGCAGTCTGGCTGGACCGGCAATGACCTCTGTTCTGATGCAGAATTATTCTGACCAGCTATTGTTCGTGATGATCGCGGCTGTGGCGCTGATTTATCTGGTTATGCTGCTGCGCAAAACGAATCATCAGGCTACGCCAGTGGCACATGCCTGATCGCCATTTGGCCAAAAGGGAGCATTAAGCTCCCTTTTTTGTGGCCGATTGTTAGTACATCACTTCGTGGCCGTAACTGGCGAGAATGTTTTTCACGCGCTCCATCGTCTCTTTACCCGGCGGCTTTACGCCATCCAGCTTGTACTCTTCACCCATCGCAATCCATTTATGCTTACCCAGTTCGTGATAGGGCAGCAATTCAATCTTCTCAACGTTCTGCATATCACGGGTGAATTCGCCCAGGCGATGCGCGGTGTCATCGTCATCGGAATAGCCCGGTACGACAACGAAACGGATCCAGGTTCTC
Source organism: Pantoea sp. ANP04 (assembly GCF_041982285.1). NCBI lineage: Bacteria > Pseudomonadati > Pseudomonadota > Gammaproteobacteria > Enterobacterales > Erwiniaceae > Pantoea > Pantoea sp. ANP04. Next base: position 174,107 of record NZ_JAUTYS010000005.1, read on the forward strand.
TTGCCTTTTTTCTGCAGATAACGGGCAAAGTCCAGGGTACGGTGATTAGAGACCCCCACCAGAATCTGATGCACATCGTCATTCATCTGTTTCAGGTCGAGCATCACTAAGTCAGTAACATCAAGCAGTTCATCGATCACCGGATCATAGCGGCGTACGAAACCGTTCGTGTCGAGACAGGTATGAATGCCTTCCGCTTTACAGGCGCGAAACCAGTCGCGCACAAATTCAGCCTGAAGAATCGCTTCACCACCAGAGGCCGTAACACCGCCGCCAGAGGCGTTCATAAAATGGCGATAGGAAAGCACATCCGCCATCAGCGCTTCAACGCTGATCTCTTTGCCGCCGTGGGTATCCCAGGTGTCGCGGTTGTGGCAGTAGAGGCAGCGCATCAGGCAGCCCTGAAAGAAGGTGATAAAACGGATGCCGGGACCATCGACGGTGCCGCAGGATTCAAATGAGTGGATACGACCGTTAACTGACATTGCGATGTGTTCTCCAGTGAGTCTGCCGGGACAGACGGCGCAATCTCTGTTGCGCTCAGGGCAGGAAATCGATTCTGGTGGGAACCTTGATAAAGATGACCAACAAAACAGACTTTTAAGGAAAAGGCTCCGCGAGGAGCCTTTTTATATCGGGTTGAGCCGTGATTACAGTGACTGTGTGAAGGTACGGGTAATCACATCCTGCTGCTGCTCTTTAGTCAGGGAGTTAAAGCGCACAGCATAACCGGAAACGCGGATGGTCAGCTGCGGATACTTCTCTGGATGCTCCATCGCGTCCAGCAGCATTTCACGGTTCATGACATTGACGTTAAGGTGCTGACCGCCTTCGATGCTCGCTTCATGATGGAAGTAACCATCCATCAGACCGGCAAGGTTAGTTTTACGCACGTTATCATCTTTACCCAGCGCGTTTGGCACGATTGAGAAGGTATAAGAGATGCCATCTTTCGCATAGGCAAACGGCAGTTTCGCGACGGAAGTCAGTGAAGCCACCGCACCTTTCTGGTCACGGCCATGCATTGGGTTAGCACCGGGTCCAAACGGTGCACCAGCACGACGTCCATCCGGTGTGTTACCGGTTTTCTTACCATACACCACGTTTGAGGTGATGGTCAGAACAGACTGTGTCGGCACGGCATTACGATAGGTGGTCAGCTGCTGAATTTTCTTCATGAAGCGTTCAACCAGATCGCAGGCCAGGTCATCAACGCGGGAGTCGTTGTTACCGAACTGAGGATATTCACCTTCGATGTCGAAGTCGATCGCCAGACCATCTTCATCACGAATCGGTTTCACTTTGGCATATTTAATCGCAGACAGTGAATCCGCAGCAACGGAGAGACCAGCGATACCACACGCCATGGTGCGATAGACGTCACGGTCATGCAGGGCCATCAGCGCGGCTTCGTAGCTGTACTTATCATGCATGTAGTGAATGATGTTCAGCGAAGTCACATACTGTTTTGCCAGCCAGTCCATGAAGTGATCCATACGCTCCATGACGGTGTCGAAGTCCAGCACATCATCGCTGATTTTGTCGCCTTTCGGTCCAACCTGCATTTTCAGTTTTTCATCCACGCCGCCGTTGATTGCGTAGAGCAGGGTTTTCGCCAGGTTGGCACGTGCACCAAAGAACTGCATTTGTTTGCCGACAATCATTGGGCTGACGCAGCAGGCGATGGCATAGTCATCATTGTCGAAATCAGGACGCATCAGGTCATCGTTCTCATACTGCAGAGATGAGGTGTCGATTGAGACTTTAGCGGCATATTTTTTGAAATTAATTGGCAGTTTTTCTGACCACAGAATGGTCATGTTCGGCTCAGGTGAAGGACCCATGGTGTACAGGGTATTCAGGAAGCGGAAGGTACTTTTTGAAACCAGAGTACGGCCATCAACGCCCATACCTGCCAGTGATTCGGTTGCCCAGATTGGGTCACCTGAGAACAGCTCATCATATTCAGGAGTACGCAGGAAGCGAACCATACGCAGTTTCATGACCAGATGGTCAATCAGTTCCTGTGCCTGTTCTTCAGTCAGTTTACCGGCTTTAAGGTCACGCTCGATGTAAACATCCAGGAAGGTTGAGACGCGGCCAAAGGACATGGCAGCACCGTTTTGTGATTTAACGGCAGCAAGGTAGCCATAATAAGTCCACTGTACGGCTTCAACGGCATTGGTTGCCGGGCCCGAAATGTCGTGGCCATATTTTGCGGCCATCTCTTTAATCTGCGCCAGCGCACGATGCTGATCCGAGATCTCTTCACGCAGACGAATGGTCGCTTCCAGATTCACGCCATTCTCTAAATCGTTCTGCAGAGAGGCGAACTGGGAGAATTTATCCGCCATCAGGAAATCGATGCCGTAGAGAGCCACGCGACGATAGTCACCGATGATGCGGCCACGTCCATAGGCATCGGGTAAACCGGTCAGGATACCTGATTTACGGCAGCGCATGATGTCCGGGGTGTAAACGTCGAACACGCCCTGATTATGCGTTTTACGGTATTCGGTGAAGATTTTTTTCAGTGAAGGATCGAGTTCACGGCCATAGACTTTGCATGAACCTTCGACCATTTTGATGCCGCCAAAAGGAATCAGCGCGCGTTTTAATGGTGCCTCAGTCTGCAGACCAACGATTTTTTCCAGCGACTTATTGATGTAGCCTGCGTCGTGCGAGGTAATCGTTGAGGCGAGGTCGGTGTCGAAGTCAACTGGCGCGTGGGTGCGGTTTTCAATTTTGATGCCTTCCAGCACGCTTTCCCACAGTTTAGTGGTCGCTTCAGTTGCGCCCGCCAGGAACGACTCATCACCTTCATAAGGAGTGTAGTTTTTCTGAATGAAGTCGCGCACATTGACGCTATTCTGCCATTCGCCTTCAGCAAATCCTTCCCATGCTGAAGCCAGTTTTGCATTAAGTTCGGTCATAATATACCTGCCTTATATGAAGAGACTTTACGGTCGGGCACAGTCAACGTCCTGTGCCGTCAAAATGTGTTTAATGGACCTGGTCACCTTTACGGAGATAGATAACCCAGTAGGTCAACCCAACCAGAATGCCGCCGCCAATGATGTTGCCAATGGTCACAGGAATCAGGTTGTCGAGAATAAAGTTGCTCACGGTAAGCGAGTGAAACTGTGCCGCCGTGGTGCCAGCAGCCTGCCAGAATTCAGGTGCCGCGAAGTCGCGAATGACAATGGCATAAGGAATCAGAAACATATTGGCGATGCTGTGCTCGAAACCGCTGGCGACAAACATGCCAACAGGCAAAATCATTACCACCAGCTTATCGGTCAGGGTACGGCCGGAGTAACTCATCCAGACGGCGAGGCAGACCAGCAAATTCGCCAGCGTACCCAGACAAACCGCTTCGATGAATGTGTGATGCATTTTGTGATCGGCGGTTTCCAGGACATTCAATCCCCAGGCGCCATTCGCGACCATATGCTGTCCGGCAAACCACATCAGGGCGACAAAGAAGAGGGCACCTGCAAGGTTACCGGCGTAAACGTTAATCCAGTTGCGGGCCAGCTGTCCCCAGCTGATGCGGCCACTGGCTTTGGCGACGACGATTAAGACAGTAGAAGTAAAGAGGTCAGCGCCACACACGACGACCAGCATCAGGCCGAGTGAGAAACAGACACCGCCAATCAGTTTGGCTATGCCATAGGGCATCGTGCCGCTGCCGGTGGTCGCTGTAATATAAAAAACGAATGCGATGGAGATAAATACGCCAGCGTTTATCGCCAGAAAGAAGGTGGTGAAGGGATGTTTGGTTGCTTTATAGATACCGGCGTCTTCGGCCACTTTCGCCATTGCGGCTGGTAATAAAAGATTAAAAGGGTTGTCAGTTTTCACACTAACTTACTCCAGAAGTTGTCTGGAAAAATACTAACAAAGGAGTATAGGTCAGGAATTGATATGGATCATGTTTGCCGACGTGGCAGCCTGTAAATCGCAGAGGAAAAGCCAAATAAATCTCTAACTGTTTGAAATTATTTGGTTAAATAAATTTTAAAAATGCAAAATTTTTTTAATTTAAAAAGACTTACCTTTTTGAAGGGCCTGCCTGATGAATAATTAATGGCTGATATGTTAATTAAAATGGTTTGATGTAATTGAATGGATTTTAATACAGCTAATGTTCCACAAGGAAGGCAGAAAATTATGGCACCAGAAAAGGCCGGTGCCATGTTAATCCTCTTTTTGGATCAGTCGCGTTATAACTTACGCATTTTTCCAGTAGAGACGCTTAGCCGCCTGCAGTTTTTCGTAAGCAGCAAGCAGGGACTGATGAGCCGGGAATGCCTGCAGTTCATCATCAACGGCCTGCAGGCCGTTAAATGGATGTTCACCACTGATGGCGGCTGAGGCTGCTTCCATCGCGCTTTCACCGTACATACGCAGGAAGGCGTGATGATACTGCAGCGGATCACGCTCATCTTCCATTGCCAGTAACAGCAGAGTCTGCAGGCAACGATAGTAGTTAGCCCGCTCTGGCGTAAAGATTGAGCTGTTAAACTCCATTGTCCACTCTGTCCATATCAGTGCCTGATCCAGATCGCCACCCGCCAGCGCCAGCATCGCTTTTAATTCGCCAACACGCAGTGTGTACCAGCCGTTGTCTTTACCGGTTGCCAGACCCAGCAGTTCGCGAACGCGAGTGAAGTCGTCAAAACCTTCATCATCAAGCTGTCCAATCAGATCCAGATACTCTTCCGGATTCCAGTTGCTTTCAGGCAGGGCCAGCAGGGTTTCACGAATGCCAGCGCCCATGCTGTTATTCGCCAGGAAGAGATCTTCGGCAGGGTAGATATCAGACATCCCCGGTACGATGATGCGGCAGGCATAGACACCCAGATGCTCGTAGTCAGCAATATAGACTTCCTGATCTTCCGAGGCAAAGATGGCCATCAGTGTGGAGAATTCCTGCTCGGTGCTGCCTGCAAATGACCAGTCAACAAAGGGATAGTCCGCTGTTTCTTTAAACAGATCCCATGAGATCAGACCGCTTGAATCAATGAAATGGGTCTCCAGATTGGCATGTTCAGCGACTTCTTCATCATCAAAAGTCGGTGGCGTGAACACATCAAGATCTTTCAGGCTTCGGCCCTGCAGCAGCTCAGTGACAGTTCGTTCCAGTGCCACACCAAAATCGGGGTGGGCACCAAAGGAGGCAAAACAGGTTCCGTTGGTCGGGTTAAACAGCACCACACAAATCACCGGATATTTACCGCCCAGCGAGGCGTCATAAGCGAAAATCGGGAAGCCTTCCGCTTCAAGGCGGGCAATCGCTTCGATCACCTCCGGATAACGCTGCATCACCTCATCAGGAATCGCAGGCAGGCTGATTGCTTCCGCGATGATGCGGTTCTTGATGTAGCGCTCAAACACTTCGGACAGGCCCTGAACACGTGCTTCATTCGCGGTGTTACCTGCGGACATGCCATTTGAGACATAGAGGTTGCCGATGATATTCATCGGGATGTAAACCGTTTGCTGATCCGACTGGCGGGTAAACGGCAGGGCGCAGATACCGCGCTCAGCATTGCCAGACTGCAGATCAATCAGGCCGGAAGCCGTCAGAGCATTGTCGGGATCGTAAAACGCGTTCAGGCGCGCATCCAGAATGCCTTCAGGTAAGGAATCATCCTCAGGTAACGCGAACCATTTTTCATTGGGATAGTGAACAAAGTCGCCGTTCGCGATCTTTTTGCCCAGCCAGAAGTCAGCAAAAAAGTAGTTAGTTGAGAGACGCTCAAAATATTCGCCCAGTGCAGAGGCCAGCGCAGCTTTTTTACTGGCGCCCTTGCCGTTGGTAAAGCAGAGCGGGCAATCGCGGTCGCGGATATGCACTGACCAGACATGGGGAACAGGATTCAGCCAGGAAGCTTCTTCAATGTTAAAGCCGAGATCCTGCAGCTTGTTCTGGAAACGCGCAATGGAGTCTTCCAGTGCGGCATCTTTGCCCGGGATAAATGTTTGCGTCATAGTGCCGCTCTCTCTGTTGTCATGGGGTGCGTAAAGCGCGCAATGATACGGATTTTGCTTACAGACCGCTATCAGGGCGGGACATTTTTACGGGCTTAGTTTTTATCACATCGGCTCTCAGGCCAAACGTGGATTAATGGTGCTGGATGAAGCCTCACAAAATTCCGCGCTGGTTTGCATTGGTAACATAACCTCCGGCGAGGCATATTCAGAAAATGTGACCGCGCCCTGATTTATGATTGCAGCTATCAGTATGCAGTGATAAAACCGAATGGTTATTCATAACCGTTCGATATGACAGTGGTGAGGGGAAATGACGCAAGTTTATAATTTTAGCTCTGGCCCGGCGATGCTACCGGTTGAAGTCCTTCGTCGTGCAGAACAGGAACTGACGAACTGGCGCGGTCTGGGTACCTCTGTAATGGAGATCAGTCACCGCAGTAAAGAGTTTATTCAGGTAGCTGAAGAAGCAGAGCAGGACTTCCGTGATCTGCTAAAAATACCGGCCAATTACAAAGTTTTATTCTGTCATGGCGGCGCACGCGCGCAGTTTGCTGCTGTACCCGGTAATCTGCTGGGTCAGGCGACAACTGCTGACTATGTTGATGGCGGCTACTGGGCGCATAGCGCAATAAAAGAAGCGGAAAAGTATTGTTCCCCACGCACGCTGGATGTCAAAACAACCCGCGACGGTAAACGCGCTATCCTGCCGATGAGCGAATGGGCGGTAAGTGAGGCATCCGCTTACCTGCATTTTTGCCCGAATGAAACCATTGATGGCATCGCCATTGATGAACAGCCTGACTTCGGCAGTAAAACCGTTGTTGCTGATTTCTCCTCTACCATTCTGTCTCGTCCGATCGATGTGAGTCGTTATGGCGTGATTTATGCGGGTGCGCAGAAAAATGTAGGCCCGGCCGGATTAACGCTGGTGGTTGTGCGTGAAGATCTGCTGGGCCAGGCGCATGCCTCAGTGCCTTCAATCCTCGATTACAAAGTACTGGCCGATAACGATTCGATGTTTAACACCCCACCGACGTTTGCATGGTATCTGTCGGGGCTGGTATTTAAATGGCTGAAAGAGAAGGGCGGTGTCGCTGAAATTGATCGTATTAATCAGGCAAAATCTGACCTGCTTTATGGCGTTATCGATCACAGTGGTTTTTACCGTAATGATGTGGCGACAGAAAACCGTTCACGCATGAACATTCCTTTCCAGCTGGCGGATGCGTCACTGGATGCGCTGTTCCTGGAAGAGTCATTTAAGGCGGGATTGCATGCGCTTAAAGGACATCGTGTAGTAGGCGGTATGCGCGCCTCTATCTATAATGCGATGCCGCTGGAAGGTGTGAAAGCGCTGACCGATTTCATGGTCGATTTTGAACGTCGCCACGGCTGATTATTAAAATATCAGCACTAATGCTGATGCCAGACCTCGTCACACGGCGAGGTCTCTGTATTTTTGAGGATTTCGTTTCACATGCAGGACTCCCTGACTCTCCAACCCATTTCGCGTGTCGATGGCACCGTGAACCTGCCAGGTTCTAAGAGCGTTTCTAATCGCGCATTGCTGCTGGCTGCGCTGGCTAAAGGCACTACCCGTCTCACCAACCTGCTCGACAGCGACGATGTAAAGCATATGCTGAATGCGCTGACCGCGCTGGGCGTAAGCTATACGCTTTCAGACGATCGTACCGTGTGTGAAGTCACGGGGAATGCAGGACCACTGAACGCATCTCAACCGCTGTCACTGTTTCTGGGCAACGCCGGCACCGCTATGCGTCCATTGGCCGCAGCACTTTGCCTGGGCGAGCACGATATCGAACTGACCGGCGAACCCCGCATGAAAGAGCGTCCAATCGGGCATCTGGTCGATGCGCTTCGTCAGGGTGGCGCAACCATTGAGTACCTGGAAAACGAAAACTATCCGCCGCTGCGTTTACGCGGTGGTTTTACCGGCGGTGATGTCAGTGTGGATGGCAGTGTTTCCAGTCAGTTCCTGACGGCGCTGCTGATGACCGCGCCGCTGGCGCAGCAGGATACCTGCATCACGATTAAAGGTGATTTGGTTTCCAAACCTTACATCGACATTACGCTCAATCTTATGCAGTGCTTTGGCGTCGACGTTGAGAATCAGAGCTATCAGCGTTTCCTGATTAAGGGACAGCAGCAGTATCAGTCACCGGGCGATTACCTGGTGGAAGGTGATGCCTCTTCCGCTTCTTATTTCCTGGCGGCTGCAGCCATAAAAGGCGGAACGGTCCGGGTCACCGGTATCGGACGCCAGAGTATGCAGGGTGACATTCGGTTTGCTGACGTGCTGGAAAAGATGGGTGCTGCGATCGAATGGGGCGATGATTACATTGCCTGTACGGCTGGAAAGCTGCAGGCCATTGATATGGACATGAACCATATCCCGGATGCTGCAATGACCATTGCCACCACGGCGCTGTTTGCAGAAGGCACCACCCAGTTACGTAATATTTATAACTGGCGGGTAAAAGAGACCGATCGATTGAGCGCAATGGCGACAGAGCTGCGTAAAGTCGGCGCGGAAGTCGAAGAGGGTCATGACTACATCCGTATTACCCCACCTGCGACGCTAAAGCATGCTGATATTGGCACCTACAATGATCACCGTATGGCAATGTGCTTTTCTCTGGTAGCACTGTCAGATACGCCAGTGACCATTCTTGATCCTGGCTGTACAGCTAAAACCTTCCCGGACTACTTCGTTCAGCTGGCTAAAATCAGCCAGAGCGCCTGATATCTCTCTCTTCCGGTGCGGTTCCGCACCGGATCTCCCCGGATTTAATCTGGCTGTAACGGCCCAGCGATCCTCTGAATTAACTAAAATTACGAACCCGGTTAGTGCGAAACAGTAACCAAGCCGCGCTATGCAGCGTATAATGCGAGTCATTAATGGTGACCGAAAGGTCAGGAAGCACGCAGCAACAGGAGGGAATAATGACAGTAACTGCCCCGGTCATAACTATTGATGGGCCAAGTGGAGCGGGAAAAGGAACACTGTGTAAAGCGATGGCAGAATCGCTGCAGTGGCATCTGCTGGACTCCGGTGCTATTTATCGCGTGCTGGCATTAGCCGCGTTGCATCATCAGGTCGACATCGAATCTGAAGAAGCGCTTGTGCCGATTGCTGCACACCTCGATGTGCGCTTTGTGTCACAAAATGGTGACATGCAGGTCATCCTTGAAGGTGAAGATGTTACCGGTGAAATCCGTACTCAGGAGGTCAGCAACACCGCGTCACGTGTTGCCGCGTTTCCACGGGTGCGCGAAGCGTTATTACGCCGCCAGCGCGGTTTCCGCGAGCTGCCGGGATTAATTGCTGATGGACGAGACATGGGCACCGTGGTTTTCCCGGAGGCGCCAGTGAAAATTTTCCTGGATGCCAGTCCGGAAGAACGTGCTCAGCGCCGTATGCTACAGTTGCAGGACAATGGCTTTAATGTTAACTTTGACCGCCTTTTAGCCGAGATAAAAGAACGCGACGACCGCGATCGCAACCGCGCAATCGCACCTTTAGTAGCCGCTGGCGATGCACTGGTTCTGGACTCTACCGAGATGTCTATCGATCAAGTCATCGAAAAAGCGCTACACTATGCCCGCGAGAAGCTGGGTATTACGGCTTAACTGAATTTATCACCCTGTACCATGGATCAGGTGCCGGGCATGTGAAACAACCCCATCCGACATGAAGTCAGATGGACGTTAAATTGAAGAATCCTGAAGATTATCAATATGACTGAATCTTTTGCTCAACTATTTGAAGAATCCTTAAAAACAATCGAAACCCGCCCGGGTTCTATCGTTCGTGGCATCGTCGTTTCTATCGACAAAGATGTCGTTCTGGTTGATGCGGGTCTGAAATCTGAATCTGCAATTCCTGCAGAGCAGTTCAAGAACGCAGCCGGCGAACTGGAAATCCAGGTAGGCGACGAAGTTGATGTTGCTCTGGATGCAGTGGAAGACGGCTTCGGTGAAACCCTGCTGTCCCGTGAGAAAGCGAAGCGCCATGAAGCATGGATCACGCTGGAGAAAGCTTACGAAGACGCTGAAACTGTTACCGGTGTTATCAACGGCAAAGTTAAAGGCGGCTTCACAGTTGAGCTCAACGGTATCCGTGCGTTCCTGCCAGGTTCACTGGTAGATGTGCGTCCGGTGCGCGATACGCTGCACCTGGAAGGCAAAGAGCTTGAATTCAAAGTGATCAAGCTGGATCAGAAACGCAACAACGTCGTGGTTTCACGTCGTGCGGTTATCGAATCCGAAAACAGCGCAGAGCGCGATCAGCTGCTGGAAAACCTGCAGGAAGGCATGGAAGTTAAAGGTATCGTTAAGAACCTCACTGACTACGGTGCATTCGTTGATCTGGGCGGCGTTGATGGCCTGCTGCACATCACTGACATGGCATGGAAACGCGTTAAGCATCCAAGCGAAATCGTTAACGTGGGCGACGAAATCACCGTTAAGGTGCTGAAGTTCGACCGCGAGCGTACCCGTGTTTCTCTGGGTCTGAAGCAGCTGGGCGAAGATCCATGGGTTGCTATCGCTAAACGCTATCCGGAAGGCACCCGCCTGACCGGTCGTGTTACCAACCTGACTGATTACGGCTGCTTCGTGGAAATCGAAGAAGGCGTTGAAGGTCTGGTACACGTGTCTGAAATGGACTGGACTAACAAAAACATCCATCCGTCTAAAGTTGTTAACGTAGGCGATGTTGTTGAAGTTATGGTTCTGGACATTGACGAAGAGCGTCGTCGTATCTCCCTGGGTCTGAAGCAGTGTAAATCTAACCCATGGCAGCTGTTCGCTGAGACGCACAACAAAGGCGATCGTGTTGAAGGTAAAATCAAGTCAATCACTGACTTCGGTATCTTCATCGGCCTGGATGGCGGCATCGACGGTCTGGTTCACCTGTCTGACATCTCCTGGAACGCGACTGGCGAAGAAGCCGTTCGTGAGTACAAAAAAGGCGACGAAATCGCTGCCGTTGTACTGCAGGTTGATGCAGAGCGCGAGCGTATCTCTCTGGGCGTTAAACAGCTGGCAGAAGATCCGTTCAACAACTACATCACTTTGAACAAGAAAGGTGCCATCGTCACCGGTAAAGTGACTGCAGTTGATGCTAAAGGTGCTACAGTTGAATTAGCAGACGGCGTTGAGGGTTACCTGCGCGCTTCTGAAGCTTCACTGGACCGCATTGAAGATGCAACTCTGGTTCTGAACGTTGGCGACGACGTTGAAGCTAAGTTCACTGGCGTTGATCGTAAAAACCGTGTCGTAAGCCTGTCCGTCCGTGCGAAAGACCAGGCTGATGAGAAAGAAGCTATCAATACTGTTAACACCAAACAGGAAGAAGGCAATTTCTCTAGCGCTATGGCTGAAGCGTTCAAAGCGGCTAAAGGCGAGTAATCGACCTGAAGCACCGGGTGGGCAACCACCCGGTTTCGGTAAAAGCTGTCATACATTCCTGTAGGGATAAACCGGAGGTTACATGACCAAGTCAGAACTGATCGAAAGACTGGCGGGACAGCATACTCATATACCGGCGAAAGTCGTTGAGGATGCAGTCAAAGAGATGCTTGAGCACATGGCCACTACGCTGGCACAGGGCGAGCGCATCGAAATCCGGGGATTCGGCAGCTTTTCTTTGCACTATCGCGCTCCGCGTACTGGACGTAACCCGAAAACGGGTGACAAAGTGGATCTGGAAGGTAAATACGTTCCCCACTTTAAGCCAGGCAAAGAGCTGCGCGATCGCGCAAACATCTACGGCTAAGCCGATACCGAACCCAATAAACGACATCTCCGGATGTCGTTTTTTTTTGCCTGCGATTCAGGCTGAGCACTGATATCCAGATTACAGTCGTCAACACTGCAAGGCCGCATTCTGTTTGTGAGGTCGCTCCAGCCTGCCTGATTGTTCCCTGTTAGTTTCACCTCAATTGCCCAGAATAATCGAACTGAAACAATGGATACGATTATGCTGACATGGACCGTTCTGGCGCGACTGGTGATCGTTGCAACATTACCGCTATTGCTGATGGCCCAACTGCCCTCAGGTAAGATGATGGTGATGCTGGTACTGATGGGCCTCGCTCTGCTCCATTGCCGTTACCCATCCGTTCGCTGGACCGGTATTACGCTGCTGTTGCTGGCATGGGCTTTTAACGATGCCCGTCTGATGGTGCGGGATATTGAACAGCTCTCCGTACGTCCCGCCACCTTTACGCTTGAGATCAGTGAACTGCGGAAAGAGAGAAAGCAAATCCGGGTTCGGCTGCTGGAAGAAGAGAGCAGAATGATATTCCCTCCCCGCTATGCCTGGCTTTATTTCGATACTGATCCGGAAACTTATTGTCCGGGACAACGCTGGACGATGCGACTTCGTTTGAGACCAGTCCATGCTCGTCTCAATGAGGGCGATTTCGATGCGCAGCGTTTTGCTCTGGCTAATAATACGCCGCTCCAGGGCAGGATCCTTAATCAGGTTGCCGTTAGCGAACAGTGTAATGGACGCTGGCGATTTATTTTATGGCATCGCGACAGGACCCACTCCATGCCTGCACGTGCCACGCTGGAGGCACTCTCCTTTGGCATCAGGGATGAAATGAGCCAGCAGACTCGCCAGTTACTTCGGGATACTGGTACTGCGCATTTAATGGCGATATCGGGCATGCATATCGCCCTGGCCGCCAGCACCGGCTGGATCATTACGCGTGGGGTGCAATTTATCCTGCCAGCCCGGCGTATCGGCTATCTCCTTCCGCTTATCGTAAGCTGGCTATTTGCTGCAACCTATACCTGGCTCTCAGGAGCACAGCCTCCCGCAGCGCGTGCATTGCTGGCCCTGACGCTGTGGGCAATAACACGGTTTGCAGGTGTACAGCTCAATAGCTGGCAGGTCTGGACCTTCTGTATTGCATTGCTGCTGGTGACGGATCCGCTGACCGTTTTGTCTGACAGTTTCTGGCTCTCGGTACTGGCTGTAGGCATGCTGCTGGTCTGGTACCACTGGTTTCCCTTGCCTGCACGATTCCGTCATCAAAAGCGATGGATTCCGGTACTACTGCTGCATTTGCAGGTGGGCATGATGATTTTAATGGTGCCGTTGCAGGTAGCGATATTCAACGGGATCAGCCTGACCGCACTGCTGGCAAATCTGGTGGCAATTCCGGTCATCTCGTTCATTACCATGCCATTGATAACGTTTGCTTTGCTGCTGCCGATAGCGCCTGTATCGGGCTTCTTCTGGGGGGCGGCCGATCTTTCTGTGCGTGCACTGTTTCATTGTCTGGCTTTACTGCCGCCAGGATGGTGGCCGCTGAGTGGCACAACCTGGTTTACGATTATGGTATGGGGAAGTCTGATTCTCTGGCGTGCGCAGTTCTTCTTTTCTTTGCCATTGAGCAGCTTTGTGTTGGCGCTGGCGATGATATGGAGTCGCCAGTCCCATCAGGAGCCGGGCTGGCGCATCGATATGCTGGATATCGGGCACGGATTAAGCCTGGTGATCAGTCAGGGCAAGGAGGCGGTGATGTATGACACAGGGCCGCGCTGGCAGAACGATAACGCGGGGAGTCGGGTAATCATTCCATGGCTGGAGCGCAAACAGTTACGGTTAAAACAGATCATCCTGAGTCATAAACATCTCGATCATACCGGCGGACTGGAGGCGATTACGCAACGCTGGCCAGCGGTAGAAGTCAGAAGCGCGCTGGCAGAGAAAACGCATTTACCCTGCGTACGCGGCACGCAGTGGCGCTGGCGGCAACTCCACTTTCAGGTAGTCTGGCCGCTAACGGCACCTTTGCCGGGTGACAATAACGATTCCTGTGTGGTAATCGTTGATGATGGTCAGGTCCGGCTGATGTTAACCGGCGATATTGAAGCGAAAGCGGAACGTCAGTTGGTGGCGCTGGAAAAGCAGGGGCTGAAGGTGGATATTCTGCAGGTACCGCATCACGGCAGCCGTACCTCGTCGACCTCATTGCTGCTGCGCAAAACCGGCGGACATACCGCGATTGCCTCGCTCGCACGCTACAATGCATGGCGTATGCCCGCGAAAAGTGTTCTGGAAAACTATCGAACAGCCGGTTTTACATGGCTGGATACGGGCCAGTCAGGACAAATCAGTATCAGGGTAGAGCAGGGCAGCGTGCAGGTTTACACCCTACGGGAACAATTAATGCCCCGTTGGTATCATCAGTGGTTTGGCGTCAAACGCGAATCCAGGTAGAATGGCCGGCTATTTCCAACAGCGTGAATAAATAATGCATCAAGATAAAGATCTCTCTACGTGGCAGACGTTTCGCCGACTCTGGCCGATGATCGCGCCTAATAAAGCGGGATTAATTGCGGCTTCAGTCGCCCTGATTATCAATGCTGCGGGCGACGCCTTAATGCTCTCACTGTTGAAACCATTACTGGATGATGGTTTTGGTAAAGCTGACAGGTCGGTGATGCTATGGCTGCCGTTAGTGGTCATTGGCCTGATGCTGGTACGCGGCGTGACCAGTTATATCTCCAGCTACTGCATCTCCTGGGTCTCAGGCAATGTCGTGATGAATATCCGCCGTCGGCTGTTCAGCCATATGATGGGAATGCCGGTTTCATTCTTTGACCAGCAGTCGACCGGCACCCTGTTGTCACGCATTACTTACGATTCCGAGCAGGTCGCCTCCTCTTCTTCCGGCGCGCTGGTGACGGTGGTGCGTGAAGGTGCTTCCATTATTGGCCTGTTTGTTATGATGTTCTACTACAGCTGGCAGCTGTCGTTGATCCTGATTGTTCTGGCACCCATCGTCTCATTTGCGATCCGTACTGTTTCAAAGCGTTTCCGCACCATCAGCAAAAGTATGCAGAACACCATGGGTCAGGTGACAACCAGCGCTGAGCAGATGCTGAAAGGTCACAAAGAAGTGCTGATTTTTGGCGGTCAGGAAATCGAATCGGAGCGCTTTTCCCGCGTCAGTAACCGTATGCGTCAGCAGGGAATGAAGCTGGTATCAGCATCCTCCATTTCTGATCCCATTATTCAGCTCATCGCATCGCTGGCACTGGCGTTTGTACTTTATGCCGCGAGCTTCCCAAGCGTCATGGATACGCTGACCGCCGGGACGATTACCGTGGTCTTCTCCTCGATGATTGCCCTGATGCGCCCGCTTAAGTCTCTGACCAACGTTAATGCCCAGTTCCAGCGTGGCATGGCGGCCTGTCAGACGCTGTTCTCTATTCTGGACAGTGAGCAGGAAGTGGACAATGGCACACGCGAAATGACCCGGGCGAAAGGCGATATCGAATTCCGTGATGTGACCTTTACCTATCCGGGCCGTGATATTCCGGCACTGCGTAATATCAATCTGTCACTGCCAGCAGGAAAAACGGTGGCGCTGGTGGGCCGTTCAGGTTCTGGTAAGTCGACGATGGCGAGCCTGCTGACCCGCTTTTATGACATTCAGCAGGGCGAAATCCTGCTGGACGGACATGACCTGAGAGAGTACAGCCTGCGTTCGCTGCGTAATCAGGTCGCGCTGGTGTCGCAGAATGTGCATCTCTTTAACGACACCATTGCCAATAACATCGCTTATGCGCGGAGTGAGCAGTATAGCCGTGCAGAGATCGAGCAGGCAGCCACCATGGCGCATGCCATGGACTTTATCAATAAGATGGATAAAGGCCTGGATACAGTGATTGGCGAGAATGGCGTGCTGCTATCTGGCGGTCAGCGTCAGCGTATCGCCATTGCCCGCGCACTGCTGCGTGATTGTCCGATTCTGATCCTGGATGAAGCGACCTCTGCGCTGGATACTGAGTCAGAACGCGCCATTCAGTCTGCACTCGATGAGTTGCAGAAGAACCGTACTTCGCTGGTGATTGCGCACCGTCTCTCAACCATTGAGAAAGCGGATGAAATCGTGGTCATTGAAGATGGTCAGATTGTTGAACGCGGTACGCATCAGGTGTTGCTGGCAGAACGCGGTGCCTATGCACAACTGCATAAGATGCAATTCGGCCAATGATTGAACGTATCTGGAGTGGTCGCTCACCGCTATGGCTACTGCTATGGCCATTCAGCCTGCTGTATGGTGCGATCACGGCCCTGATACGTTTCAGTTACAGGCGTGGCTGGCGTAAAAGCTGGCGCGCGCCTTTGCCGGTCGTGGTGGTGGGTAACCTCACTGCCGGCGGCAACGGAAAGACGCCGGTGGTGATCTGGCTGGTTGAGGCGTTGCAGCAGCGCGGCCTGCGTGCTGGCGTCGTCTCCAGAGGGTATGGCGGCAAGGCGGATCAGTATCCCTTGCTGGTCACCGCACAGACCAGCACGGAACAGGCCGGTGATGAGCCGGTTTTAATCGCTCAGCGCACCGGGGCGCCGGTCGCGGTGGCGCCCAGAAGGCGACAGGCGATTGAAGCATTACTGCAACAGGGCTCGCTGGATGTGGTCATCACTGATGACGGCCTGCAACATTACGCCCTGCAGCGCGATCGCGAGATCGTGGTGGTGGATGGCGTACGCCGCTTTGGCAATGGCTGGTGGTTGCCCGCAGGTCCGATGCGCGAACGCGCTTCTCGTCTGCGGCAGGTTGATGCCGTCATCATCAACGGTGGCGACGCGCAGCCCGACGAGATTGCCATGCAGCTTCAGCCCGGGCTGGCCACCAATCTCCTGACCGGGGAAACCTGTCCAGCTGAGCAACTGGGTGCGGTAGTTGCGATGGCCGGTATAGGCCATCCTCCCCGTTTTTTCACCACGCTGAAAAAGCAGGGCATCACGCCAGTTGCAGAGATCGCCTTTGCCGATCATCATGCCTACAGCGAGGATGAGCTGACCCGATTACTCCAGACAGGCCAGCAGCTGTTGATGACCGAAAAAGACGCGGTGAAATGCCGCGACTTTGCTCAGCCTGACTGGTGGTATCTGCCGGTCGATGCTCACCTGACCGGTAAATCCGTCACGCCATTACTGGCTGATATTGAACAACTCTGTCGCCGCACGCTCTGATACCCGCACCCATTCAGGTGATGCCTGATAAGGAAGAGGATGAACAGCCCGCATTCACTTTCGTTACAGCAAGCACGTCACCTTCATCTCGCCGCGCAGGGCCTGCTGCGTGCGCCGGCAAAACGCGCGGTGTATCAGGATCTGATCAACTGCATCTCCCGCATGTCGCTGCTCCAAATCGATACCATTCATGTGGTGGCCCGCAGTCCCTATCTGGTGCTGTTCAGTCGCCTGGGTAATTATCCTCAGGCATGGCTGGAGAAGGCGCTGGCGCAGGGTGAACTCTTTGAATACTGGGCGCATGAAGCCTGTTTTATTCCCCGCGCCGATTACAGACTGCTTCGTCATCGCATGTTGTCGCCTGAACGTCTGGGCTGGAAATACAACGCGCAATGGGTTGCTGACCACCAGCAGGCGATTGCTGAACTATTGCAGCAGATCCGGGAAAATGGCCCGGTGCGCGCCGCCGATTTTACGCACGCCGATAACCCGAAGTCAGGCTGGTGGGCATGGAAACCGCACAAACGTCATCTGGAAAATCTCTTCAGCGCCGGTGAGCTGATGGTCGCAGAACGCCGCAATTTTCAGCGCGTCTACGATCTGCGCAGCCGCGTAATGCCTGACTGGCAGGATGAACTGCATGGTATCAGCGAAGCCGAAGCGACCCGTCAGATGCTGATGAACAGCGCCCGCAGCTTAGGGGTTTTCCGCGCGGCCTGGCTGGCGGATTACTATCGCCTGAAGCGGACACCCGTAAAAGACTTTATCGCTGACGCCGAGGCTGCGGGCGATCTGGTCGCCGTCAATACAGAGGGTCTGGGCGAGATGTGGCTGCATCGTGACCTGCTGCCGTTGCTGGAGACGCCGCTGCAGGCGACGCACAGCACAGTGCTTTCTCCGTTTGATCCGGTGGTCTGGGATCGCAAACGCGCGCTTGAGCTGTTTAACTTCGACTACCGTATCGAGTGCTATACCCCCGAGGAGAAGCGCAAGTTTGGCTATTTTGTGTTGCCCATCCTCCATCGCGGGCAAATAAAAGGCCGGCTTGATGCCCGTATGCTGCGTCAGTCAAAACAGCTGGAGATTAAAAAACTCTGGCTGGAAGAGAAAACCCGTGTCACGGCGCGTTTTGCAGCAGATATCCGGCGCGCGATTGAACGCTTCGCAGCCTGGCAGGGCGCAGAAAGCGTCGCCATCCTGCAGGTACCCGATGCGCTTAAAGCGCACTGGCCAGCCCTGTGGACGCTGGATTAATCAAATTTTCGGCAGCCGCTGTGGGATGGTGTTTTACTCCATCCCGCATACGCCGCGCTATGGTATGCTTGAACCCTTACGCATTCGGTCCCTGATGGAGGACATATGGATCACCGTTTACTCGAAATCGTTGCCTGCCCGGTGTGCAATGGCAAACTCTACTTCAACAATGCACAGCAGGAGCTGATCTGCAAACCTGATGGCCTGGCCTTCCCGGTTCGTGACGGCATTCCGGTGCTGCTGGAAACGGAAGCCCGCACGCTCTCCGTCGAAGAGATTCATCCATGAGTTTTACGGCCATCATTCCTGCGCGTTATGCGTCAACCCGCTTACCGGGCAAGCCACTGCTTGATATCCATGGTAAACCGATGGTCGTGCATGTGATGGAGCGCGCCCGTGAATCGGGTGCCAGCCGTGTCATCGTTGCTACCGATCATCCTGACGTGGCAAAGGCCGTCGAGGCGGCAGGCGGCGAAGTCTGCATGACGCGCGCCGATCACCAGTCCGGCACGGAGCGGCTGGCGGAAGTGATCGAAAAATATCAGTTTGCCGATGACGAAATCATCGTCAACGTCCAGGGCGATGAGCCGATGATCCCGGCAGAGATTGTGCGTCAGGTGGCGACCAATCTGGCGGGGTCAGCAGCGGGCATGGCGACGCTGGCGGTGCCAATTACGGATGCGGAAGAAGCTTTTAATCCGAATGCGGTGAAAGTGGTCATGGATGTGAATGGCTACGCGCTCTATTTCTCACGGGCTACCATTCCGTGGGATCGTGAACGCTATGCAGCCTCGCGCGAGCAGATCGGTGACACGCTGCTGCGGCACATTGGCATCTACGCTTATCGTGCCGGTTTTATTCGCCGCTATGTTGCCTGGGCGCCTTGCCCTCTGGAACAGATTGAGCTGCTCGAGCAATTGCGCGTTTTGTGGTACGGCGAGAAAATTCATGTCGCCGTGGCGAAAACCATCCCGAGCGTGGGTGTGGATACGCCAGACGATTTGCAACGTGTTCGTATTGCCATGCAGGCCTGACAAGCGGGGAGCCTGTCTCCCCGTTTCAGCACCACGTTATTGATCCGCCGCTAAACTTATGGCCAACACTTCCTTCAGGATAGGGTGATATTCATCTGAGGAGGATGCCGCATGGAACAGCTTAAATCAGAACTCACGCTGGCGCTGGGTGAAACCATCAGCCGCCTCGAAATGATCAGTGAACATCCACCCACCCGGCTCTATGCGTTATACAATCGTGACGGCCTTCCTATGCCAGTGGTGGCGAAATATTTTCGTCACCAGGGCAGGGCGGCGATGGAAGCCAGAAAACTGGCGTTGCTGGGGCAGGCCGGGCTGGTCGCCGTACCCGCGGTCTATGGTCTGGTGCTGAGCCAGCAGCCGCCAGTGCATGAAATGCTTCTGATGGCGCGACTGAATGGTGTGACGGCGGAAGCACCGGCGCGGGATGCTCAGCGCTGGCAACAGTTCTGCGAACAGGTCGTCGAGGGACTGCTGGCCTGGCACCGGCTTGATAGCCACGGCCTGGTCGGCACAGTGGACAGCACGCAGCAGAACCGCTGGCCCGCCTGGTATGCACAGCGGGTTGAAGTGTTGTGGGCGATCCTGAGCTATCTGCGTCCACCCACCTTTACCCTGGACGATCGCCAGGTGCTGTTCCGCTGCCGCGCGCGACTGGCGCATCTGTTTCGCGGCTTCGATGATCCCTGCGTGATGGTTCATGGCAACGTGCGGCTGCAGAGCATGCTGAAAAACAGCCGCAGTGACCAGTTAATCGCGATGACACAGCCCGGCACGATTCTCTGGGCACCGCGTGAATATGACCTGATCCATCTGGATGCATCGCCAGCCGAAACGGCGCTACTGCATCATTACCTGCAACGGGCGCCGGTCTCAGAGGGTTTTATCTGGCGTCGGTGGGTTTATCAGCTGTGGGACTGCATCGACACGCTTATCCAGACCGGCACCTTTGATCGGCCGCGCTTTGACCATGCTCGCGCACAGTTACTTCCCTGGCTCGGCTGAGCCATCCTCGGTTTTCAGCCGTTGCAATAACGTGCCCAGCGTTTCATAAACGGCACGTTCGCTGTGACTTAGCCAGATCGATGACGGTATGGCCCGTTCCCAGCCATTCAGCGGTGAGGTAATCGCAAGCTGATTGGCGGGCGCGGCAATGGGCTTCAACCCGACCGCGTGGAAAAAGCGTATTGCCCGTGGCATATGATTCGCGGAGGTCACCAGCATTAGCGGGCGATTGCCTGCCACAGTTTTAACTGCCTGCGCTTCGTCTGCGGTATCGCGTGGCTGGTCAAGGATCTGAATATGTTCGTGAGGAACGCCCAGACTTTCCGCCACCTGTGCCGCTACCCAGGCGCTGCTCTTCGGATTGGTGCCGCCCGCTGCACCGGTAAAAATCAGGGTCGACTGCGGATTACGCCGCCACTGGCGCACACCCTCTGCCACGCGTGGCAGGCTGTTATTCAGCAGGTTCGAGCTGGGCGCCCATCCCGGATTAAAGGTATAGCCTCCACCCAGTACCACAATATAGTCCACCTTCTCTGCGCCGTTCCAGGTCGGATAGCGGCTGTCCAGTGGCAGCAGCAGACGATCCGCCAGCGGCTGCAGACTCAGCAACAGAAGGAGCAGCCAGCTGACCGAGATCACGGTTTTGCCGCTTTTCTGCCAGCCAGTAAACCAAACCAGTAAAATACCAAGCGCCATCAACAAAAGCAGAAACGGCAGGGGTAAAAGCAGCCCGCCAATGACTTTTTTCAGGGTAAATAACATCAAAAATGCGTCCTGTTGTCCGAAAATAGAGCACCCGGAAGGGAAGATGGGGATGAAAGGTTCATTCTTCTGGTGCCTGTGACAAAATAGCATAAGTCTCACCGCAGCATACCGGAGCGCATGCCATGCAGGATCGTAACTTTGACGATCTCGCGGATAAATTTTCGCAAAATATTTACGGCACCACTAAAGGGAAAATACGGCAGGCCATTCTTTGGGACGAGCTGGAGAAGATTCTGCCCGATCTGTCGTCACACCCGCTGTCGGTGCTGGACGCGGGCGGCGGTATTGGCCAGGTCTCCAGCGGGCTTGCGGCACAGGGCCATCAGGTTCTGCTGTGCGATCTCTCTGGTGAGATGCTACGCCGGGCAGAGGAAAATGCGGTGTCGCAGGGTGTGAGCCATAACATGCAATTCAGACAAATTAGCGCTCAGCAGGTGGGCGAACATTTGGATAAGCCGGTGGATCTGGTATTGTTCCACGCTGTGCTTGAATGGGTCGCTGAACCGGAGACGGTGCTGAAAGCGCTGTTCGATCTGCTGCGTCCAGGAGGCGTCATGTCGCTGATGTTTTACAATCTGCACGGCCTGACACTGCGCACCTTAACGCTGGGTAATTTCGGCTATCTGCGCACCAATCTGACCAAACGCAAAAAGCGAACGCTGTCGCCTGATTATCCGCGCGACCCTGAACAGGTTTATCGCTGGCTGGAGGCGTGTGGTTTTGTGATTGAACAGCGTGCCGGGATCCGGGTATTCAGTGATTACATGAAGCCGCCGAAGGGCGAACCAAAAAGCGACGACGAAATTATTGAGATGGAGCGGCGTTACTGCCGTCAGGAACCCTTTTTGAGCTTAGGGCGTTACATCCACGTGACCGCGCGTAAACCCGGGCAGAAGGACGAATTATGAGTGAATTTTCCCAGACGGTACCTGAACTGGTCTCCTGGGCGCGCAAAAATGACTTTTCCCTTGCGCTGCCAGTGGAACGTCTGGCCTTTTTGCTGGCTATCGCCACCCTTAATGGTGAGCGGATGGATGGCGAAATGAGTGAAGGCGATCTGATTGATGCATTCCGTCACGTCAGTAAAGCTTTCGAACAAACCCACGAAACCGTGTTGGTTCGCGCCAACAACGCCATCAATGACATGGTGCGACAGCGCCTGCTTAACCGCTTTACCAGCGAACTGACCGAAGGCAATGCTATCTATCGCCTGACGCCGCTGGCCATCGGCATCACTGACTATTACATCCGTCAGCGAGAATTTTCGACGCTGCGCCTGTCTATGCAGCTGTCGATTGTGGCCAATGAACTTAAGCGAGCAGCCGATGCGGCGCAGGAAAACGGCGACGAGTTCCACTGGCATCGCAATGTTTTTGCGCCGCTGAAATATTCGGTGGCGGAGATCTTCGACAGCATTGATATGACCCAGCGTCTGATGGATGAACAGCAACAGGCGGTGAAAAACGATATTGCTGAACTGCTGAACAAAGACTGGCGCGCGGCTATCTCCAGCTGTGAAATGCTGCTTTCCGAAACGTCAGGGACATTGCGTGAACTGCAGGATACGCTGGAAGCTGCGGGCGACAAACTTCAGGAAAACCTGCTGCGGATTCAGGATGCCACGCTGGACAGCCCGGACCTGGGCTTCGTCGATAAGCTGGTGTTTGATCTGCAAAGCAAACTCGACCGGATTACCAGCTGGGGCCAGCAGGCGATCGACCTGTGGATCGGCTATGACCGCCACGTCCATAAATTCATCCGTACCGCCATCGACATGGATAAGAACCGCGTCTTTGCGCAGCGCCTGCGGGTATCAGTACAGAATTACTTCGACGCGCCCTGGGCGCTGACCTACGCCAACGCCGACCGTCTGTATGACATGCGTGATGAAGCGCTGACGCTGCGGAATGACGAAGTGATGGGCGAACTGCCGCCGGAGATGGAATACGAAGAGATCAACGAAATTCGCGAACAGCTGGCAGCGATGATTGAAGAAGCGCTGCAGGTCTATAAATCGCAACAAAAACCGCTCAACCTCGCGTCAGTGATGCGCGACTACCTGGCCCAGTATCCACGCGCCCGCCATTTCGATCTGGCACGCATTGTGGTGGATCAGGCGGTGCGCCTTGGCGTAGCAGAAGCTGATTTAGCCGGTTTGCCTGTGGAATGGCAAGCCATCAATGATTACGGAGCCAAGGTGCAGGCACATGTCATCGACAAATATTGAACAAGTGATGCCGGTTAAGCTGGCACAGGCACTGGCCAACCCGATTTTTCCCGCGCTGGATAGCCAGTTACGCGCCGGACGTCATATCGGTATCGAAGAGCTGGATAACCACGCGTTTCTGATGGACTACCAGTCGTTTCTCGAAGAGTTTTACAGCCGTTATCACGTTGAGTTGATTCGTGCGCCGGAAGGCTTTTTCTATCTGCGTCCGCGTTCAACGACGTTGATTCCGCGTTCCGTGCTCTCTGAGCTGGACATGATGGTCGGGAAGATTCTTTGCTATCTCTACCTCAGTCCGGAACGCCTTGCCAATGAAGGGATTTTTACCCAGCAGGAGCTCTACGACGAGCTGCTCTCGCTGGCGGACGAGAATCGCCTGCTGAAGCTGGTTAACCAGCGTTCCACCGGTTCGGATCTGGATCGCACCAAACTGCAGGAGAAAGTGCGCACCTCTCTGAGCCGTCTGCGCCGTCTGGGTATGGTGTGGTTTTACGGTAACGACAGCAGCAAATTCCGCATCACTGAATCCGTGTTCCGCTTTGGTGCCGACGTGCGCAGCGGTGATGACGCCCGTGAAGCGCAGCTTCGCCTGATTCGTGATGGCGAAGCCATGCTACTGGAAAACGCAACAGCACCGGTCGACACCGACGAAGGTGACGGTCAGGAAGGCGACGCGAGTGAGAACGCAGAGGAAGAACAGGCATGATTGAGCGCGGAAAGTTTCGTTCGCTTACGCTGATCAACTGGAACGGCTTTTTTGCCCGTACTTTTGATCTCGATGAATTAGTGACCACGCTGTCAGGCGGTAACGGTGCGGGTAAGTCCACCACCATGGCGGCATTTGTGACCGCGCTGATCCCCGATTTAACATTGCTGCACTTCCGTAATACCACCGAAGCGGGCGCAACGTCGGGATCACGTGACAAAGGTCTGCACGGGAAGCTGCGGGCTGGCGTCTGTTACTCCATGCTGGATGTCGTGAATTCACGCCATCAGCGTGTGGTGGTCGGTGTCCGTCTGCAACAGGTCGCCGGACGCGATAAAAAGGTCGATATTAAACCTTTCAGTATCCATGGCCTGCCAACCGATACCAACCCGACCGATATGCTGACGGAAGTGCTTAACAGCCGTCAGGCACGCGTATTGCCGCTGAATGAGGTGAAAGAGCGGGTTGAGGCGCAGGAAGGCGTACAGTTCCGCGCTTATAACTCGATCACCGATTATCACGCCATGATGTTTGATCTGGGCGTGGTGCCGCGACGTCTGCGTTCTGCCAGCGATCGCAGCAAGTTTTATCGCCTGATTGAAGCCTCACTGTATGGCGGTATCTCCAGCGCCATCACCCGATCGCTGCGTGATTACCTGCTGCCTGAAAACAGCGGCGTGCGTAAAGCGTTTCAGGATATGGAAGCGGCGCTGCGCGAAAACCGCATGACGCTGGAGGCAATCCGCGTTACCCAGTCTGACCGCGATCTCTTTAAGCATCTGATCTCCGAGGCGACCAGCTACGTTTCGGCTGACTATATGCGCCACGCCAACGAGCGTCGGGGGCATCTCGACAGTGCGTTACAACTGCGCAGTGAGCTGTTCAGCAGTCGCAAGCAGCTCGCCACCGAGCAGTATCGTCATGTTGAGATGGCGCGCGAACTGGCTGAGCACAGTGGCGCAGAGAATGATCTCGAAGTCGATTATCAGGCCGCCAGCGATCACCTGAACCTGGTGCAGACGGCGATGCGTCAGCAGGAGAAGATTGAGCGTTACGATGCCGATATCGAAGATCTGACGTTGCGTCTGGAAGAGCAGACCGAAGTGGTCGCCGAAGCGCGTGAAATTCAGGAAGAGAATGAAGCGCGTGCCGAAGCCGCTGAGCTGGAAGTGGATGAGCTGAAAAGTCAGCTGGCCGATTTCCAGCAGGCACTCGACGTGCAGCAAACCCGCGCCATCCAGTATCAGCAGGCCTTGCAGGCGCTGGAACGCGCCCGCACGCTCTGCCAGCTGCCCGATCTGACCATCGACAATGCCGCTGAATGGCAGGAAAGTTTCCAGGCCAAAGAGGAAGAGGCGACAGAACGCCTGCTGCGTCTGGAACAGAAGCTGAGCGTCGCGGAAGCGGCACACAGTCAGTTCGAACAGGCGCTGGCGCTGGTGACCAGCATTGCCGGTGATGTGTCCCGTCAGGATGCCTGGCAAACCGGTCGCGAACTGCTGCGTGATGCCAGCAATCAGCGTCATCACGCTGAACAGCTCTCATCGCTGCGTCTGCGTCTCAATGAGCTGGAACAGCGCCTGCGCGAACAGCATGAGGCGGAGCGTCTGCTGGCCGAGTTCTGCAAGCGCCAGGGGCAGCATTATGAAGCCGATGCGCTGGCTGGCCTGCAGCAGGAACTGGAAGCACAGATTGAACAGCTGAACAGCAGCGTCTCGGACGCAGGTGAGCAGCGCATGATGATGCGTCAGGAGCTGGAACAGCTGCGTGAACGCATCACCAGCCTTACCGCCCGTGCGCCACACTGGCTGGCGGCGCAGGAGATTCTGACGCAGCTCAGCGAACAGACTGGCCAGGCGCTGAACAGCAGCCAGGACGTCACCGAATATATGCAGCAGCTGCTGGAGCGTGAGCGTGAAACCACCGTCGAGCGCGACGAAGTGGCCGCACAAAAACGCGATATCGAGCAGCAGATTGAACGACTCAGCCAGCCAGGCGGTGCGGAAGATGCGCGACTGACCCAGCTGGCAGAACGTTTTGGCGGCGTCTTACTGTCTGAAATTTATGATGATGTCACACTGGATGATGCGCCGTACTTCTCCGCACTCTACGGTCCGTCACGTCATGCGATCGTGGTGCCGGATCTGTCACGTGTTCGTGAGTTGCTGGACGGGCTCGAGGATTGCCCGGAAGATCTCTATCTGATCGAAGGTGATCCGCAGTCGTTCGATGACAGCGTCTTCAGCGTGGATGAGCTGCAGAATGCGGTGGTTGTGAAGGTAGCTGAGCGTCAGTGGCGCTATTCCCGCTTCCCGAAAATACCGCTGTTTGGCCGTGCTGCGCGTGAAAATCAGCTGGAGCTGCTGCATCTTGAACGCGACAAGCTGGCCGAACGCTACGCGACGCTGTCGTTTGACGTGCAGAAAACGCAACGTCTGCATCAGTCGTTCAGCCGTTTTATCGGCAGTCATCTGGCCGTGGCGTTTGACGCTGACCCGGAAGCGCAGATCCGTCAGCTGGGCGCGCGCCGTGCTGAACTGGAACGGGCGCTGAATCAGCACGAGAGCAATAATCAGCAGCAGCGCCAGCAGTATGAGCTGGCGAAAGAGGGCGTGTCACAGCTAAACCGACTGCTGCCACGCGTTAACCTGCTGCTGGACGATACGCTGGGCGATCGTTGCGAAGAGATTCGTGAGCAGGTCGATGCGGCGCAGGATGCGGCGCGCTTTCTGCATCAGCACGGCGCGAAACTGGCGAAACTTGAGCCAATTATCGCCGTGTTGCAGAGCGACCCGGAACAGCACGAGCAGCTGCAGGCGGATTATCAGCAGGCACAGCAGCAACAGCGTAATGCGCGTCAGCAGGCCTTTGCCCTGACCGAAGTGGTGCAGCGTCGCGCCCACTTCAGCTATGACGACTCAGCCAGCATGCTCAACGGCAATAATGACCTAAGCGATAAGCTGCGTCAGCGTCTGGAGCAGGCTGAAGGTGAACGTAGTCGCAGTCGTGATCGCCTGCGTGAACATCAGGCGCAGCTGACACAATACTCGCAGGTGCTCGCCTCGCTGAAAAGCGCCTATGACGCGAAACGCGACATGCTGAAAGAGCTGCAGCAGGAAATGCAGGACATTGGCGTCCAGGCTGACAGCAGTGCAGAAGCGCGCGCGCGCGTTCGTCGTGACGAGCTGTACACAGCACTCAGTCACAACCGTGCCCGCCGCAATCAGCTGGAGAAACAACTCACTTTCTGCGAAGCGGAGATGGATAACCTGCAGAAGCGACTGCGTCAGCTGGAGCGTCAATATCATCTGGTGCGGGAGCAGGTGGTCAGCGCCAAAGCGGGCTGGTGTACCGTACTGCGTCTGGTGAAAGAGAATGGCGTTGAGCGTCGTCTGCATCGCCGTGAACTGGCCTACCTGAGCGGCGATGAACTGCGCTCGATGTCGGATAAAGCATTGGGTGCGCTGCGTCTGGCGGTAGCGGATAACGAACATCTGCGCGACGTGCTGCGGTTGTCGGAAGATCCAAAACGTCCGGAACGTAAGATTCAGTTCTTTATTGCGGTTTATCAGCATCTGCGTGAGCGTATCCGTCAGGATATTATTCGTACTGACGATCCGGTCGAAGCGATTGAACAGATGGAAATCGAACTGAACCGTCTGACCGAAGAGCTGACGGCACGTGAGCAGATGCTGGCGATCAGTTCGCGCAGTGCGGCCAATATCATCCGTAAAACAATCCAGCGCGAACAGAATCGCATCCGTCAGCTCAACCAGGGCTTGCAGACCGTCAGCTTTGGTCAGGTGCACAGCGTGCGGCTTAACGTGAATGTGCGTGAAACGCATGCCATGCTGCTGGACACACTGTCGGAGGAGCACGAGCAGCATCAGGATCTGTTTAACAGTAATCGCCTGACCTTCTCCGAAGCGCTGGCGAAGCTTTATCAGCGTCTTAATCCGCACATCGACATGGGGCAGCGTACGCCGCAGACCATCGGCGAGGAGCTGCTGGACTACCGCAACTATCTGGAGATGGAAGTGGAAGTTAACCGGGGTTCTGATGGCTGGCTGCGTGCAGAGAGCGGTGCGCTCTCAACCGGTGAAGCGATTGGTACCGGTATGTCCATTCTGGTGATGGTGGTGCAAAGCTGGGAAGAGGAGTCCCGTCGTCTGCGCGGCAAAGACATTTCGCCATGCCGACTGCTGTTCCTTGATGAAGCGGCCCGTCTGGATGCCCGCTCCATCGCCACGCTGTTTGAACTGTGTGAACGACTGGAGATGCAACTGGTGATTGCCGCGCCAGAGAACATCAGCCCTGAGAAAGGCACGACCTACAAACTGGTGCGTAAAGTGTTTAATAACACCGAGCATGTGCATGTGGTTGGCCTGCGTGGTTTTGCTGCGGATCCTTCGCCGGTGCGTGCGGGAAGCGAAGCCGATGCATTGCCCGATTTAACGGCTGAAAAATCACAGGCGGAAACGTAGTCAAAAACTGAACCATTCGTTAATCTGGTTACGGCATTTGTCGCATGAGGCAAATGCCGTTTTTGTTTGTATACTCACATGATGAGTCACAGCGCGGTCGCAGCGGATACAGGGAACGCTGCGAAGTTGAAAAATAAGGAGGCAGGGATGTTGCGGGTAAAAAAATTACATCATCATCGCGTTGTATCATTGCTGGCGCTGGCGCTATCCGTTGTTCCATTTACGCTACCGCAGGCTGCTGTCATCGCCGCTTTGCCTGGAACTAGCCAGGCGGCCATCTCCGTATCCGACAGTCAGCAGCGCATTCGGCAGGCGTTCTCCAGCGCCGACCAGCCATTTTATCTGGGACCGCTGGCAACGCTTTATGCATCCCGTCATATGCAACCGCTCTGGCAGGATCCTCAGGCGGTGCAAAAATTTCAGCAGCAGCTGGCAGAAGTGGCGCTGTCTGGCGTTCAGCCGCAGTTCACGCGCTGGATTGAGCGTCTGACCAACCCCGCCATTACCGGCTTTGCCCGGGATGTTGCGTTGTCTGATGCGATGCTGGGTTATCTGCAATTTGTGTCGAATGTGCCGACGCAGGGTGAAACCTGGCTCTACAGCAATGTTCCTTACAGGCTGACCCAGCCCTCCGTGGCGGTGGTCAATCAGTGGCAGAATGCGGTCAATGCCGGTTCTGACAATGCATTTATTGCCTCCTTACAGCCGCAGCATCCACAGTATCAGCCCATGCATGCTGCGCTTATCACCCTGCTTAGCGATAAGCAGCCCTGGCCGCAGCTGAAAAGCAGTGAAACACTGCGTCCGGGCCAGGTCAGTGATGACGTTCCTGCGCTGCGTGAAATTTTGCAGCGCAGCGGCATGTTAACGGCGCAGGTTAATGCGCCGGCACCCAATGACGATGCGGTACCCGTTGCCGCCTCGCCGGTAACGCACAGCGATCAGCCTGTTGCAGTCAGTCCTTCTGCCGCGCCAGTCAGCAATCTGCTTACCCCATCACCACAATCACCGGGTAACGTACAGAGTCAGACGCTCGAAGGAAATACCGCCAATATTTATGATGAGACGCTGGTGGCGGCGGTGAAGCGTTTCCAGCAGTGGCAGGGACTGGATGGCGATGGGGCTATCGGTGCCAGAACCCGTCAGTGGCTTAACGTCTCTCCGCAGATGCGTGCGTCGTTACTCGCGCTGAACATTCAGCGTCTCCGCCTGCTGCCGGACGATATGCATAACGGCATCATGGTGAACATCGCCAACTACTCGCTGATTTACTACAACAATGGCAATAAGATCCTCTCATCACGCGTCATCGTCGGACGTCCGGACCGTAAAACGCCGTTGATGCGCAGCGCACTCAATAATGTGGTGCTGAATCCGCCGTGGAATGTGCCAACAACACTGGTGCGAAAAGATATTATTCCAAAAGTGAAACTGGATCCGACCTATCTTTACAAGCATGGTTATACCCTGCTGTCGGGCTGGAGTGCTGACGCTGAAGTGATTGATCCCAGCATGATCGACTGGCGTATGGTCACCGCCTCATCATTCCCTTATCGCCTGATTCAGGCACCGGGGGAGGCGAATGCGCTGGGCCGTTATAAATTTAATATGCCAAGCTCAGATGCGATCTACCTGCATGACACGCCAAACCATAATCTGTTCCAGCGTGATATCCGCGCGCTCAGCTCCGGCTGTGTCCGGGTGAATAAAGCATCTGAACTGGCGGGATTATTACTGCAGGACGCGGGCTGGAACGATGCGCGTATTTCCAGCACGTTAAAAGAGGGCGACACCCGCTATGTTCCGATTCGCCATCGCATTCCAGTGAATCTCTATTATCTTACGGCGTGGGTCGCTGATGATGGCAAACCCCAGTTCCGCACAGATATTTACAATTATGATGACACCGCCCGTTCGGGCAGTCAGGCTCTCAGTCGGGCTGAGCAGTTACTGCTCTAGTGATTGATTTTAAATCGTTAGCAGCGTCCCGGTCATTTACACTAATCTTATCAAATGGCGATCCCTCCGGGGATCGCCTCACAAACCATGGGCAGATGGGTTGACGCTTCTCTGAGAGAAAGTTATGGTTCGGCCT
Source organism: Pantoea sp. ANP04 (assembly GCF_041982285.1). Classification (NCBI taxonomy): domain Bacteria; kingdom Pseudomonadati; phylum Pseudomonadota; class Gammaproteobacteria; order Enterobacterales; family Erwiniaceae; genus Pantoea; species Pantoea sp. ANP04. Next base: position 204,703 of record NZ_JAUTYS010000005.1, read on the forward strand.
GTGCGCTTTTTGCACATTTCTCGGGCTTCATTCTCAGGTAAATCGTTACATGTCTACTATTGATTCTTCTCGTCGCAAACTACTGCTGTGTGGTAGTGCCGCCGCCGGACTGGCTTTATTGCCTGCTTCCGCAAGGGCCTCGCTTTCTACGTCTCGTCCGCGTGTATTGATGCTTAATAATCTTCACACCGGTGAAACCCTTAAAACTGAGTTTTTTAATGGCAAGAGTTACGACAAGGATGAGTTGTCACGATTAAATCACTTTTTCCGGGACTATCGCGCCAATAAAGTGAAAAGCATCGATCCGCACCTGTTTGATCAGATTTTTCGCCTGCAGGCGCTGCTGGGTATGCGTAAACCGATTCAGCTGGTGTCCGGCTATCGCTCACTGGCAACCAACAACATGCTACGTGAGAGTGGTCCAGGTGTGGCAAAGCACAGCTATCACACCAAGGGTCAGGCCATGGATTTTCATATCGAAGGCGTTTCGCTCGCCAATGTACGCAAAGCGGCGTTATCTCTGCGCGCAGGTGGTGTAGGATATTATCCCCGCAGTAACTTTGTACATATTGATACCGGGCCGATCAGGCACTGGTAACGACACCGGCAACGCTGCGTGAGCCGGTCATGGAGCGTTATGAATTACCACATTATTCCTGTTACAGCGTTTGCCCAGAACTGCTCAGTGATCTGGTGCGACTCCACGCGCCAAGCCGCGCTGGTCGATCCCGGCGGCGATGCCGAACTTGTCAAACAAACGCTGGAACAACTCGGACTTAAACCTGCTCAGATTCTGCTGACGCATGGACATCTTGATCACGTCGGGGCTGCCGTTGAACTGGCTGCCTTCTGGCAGATTCCGATTATCGGCCCGCAAAAGCGCGATGCTTTCTGGCTGGAAGCGCTGCCTACCCAGAGCCGGATGTTCGGCCTGGACGAGTGCGCACCTTTTACCCCCGATCGCTGGCTTGAAGAGGGGGAGAGCGTTCAGGTAGGGTTGATCACGCTCGAAGTCCTGCACTGTCCGGGACATTCACCTGGCCACGTGGTCTTCTTTGACCGTCAGGGACGATTGCTGATTTCAGGCGACGTTATCTTTAATGGCGGGGTGGGACGCACAGACTTCCCGCAGGGCGATCATCAGCAGCTTATCAATGCTATCCGCACAAAATTACTGCCGCTGGGCGATGATGTGACGTTTCTGCCCGGTCACGGTCCGATTTCTACGCTGGGACATGAGCGCGTGAGTAACCCTTTTCTGCAGTAAAAATCAGCGATCTTTCCTGCAATAAAAAATGGGCCATCAGGCCCATTTTTGTTTCGTCGTCAGCGTTACAACACCGCGACAATCGCTTCGCACAGTGCCGACATATTGTCTGGCGTCATGCCTGCCACATTCACCCGGCCTGAGTTAACGGCATAGACACCGAACTCTTCACGCAGGCGAATTACCTGGTCTTTGGTTAAGCCACTGAACGAGAACATACCGTTTTGCTTAATAATAAAGCTGAAGTCACGCTGAGCGCCTTTCTCTGCAAGGGTGTTCACAAACAGCTGACGCATGCGCTGAATGCGCTGGCGCATATCTGACAGCTCCTGCTCCCAGATGGTTCGCAGTGTATCGTTGCCCAGAATAGTGGCGACGATAGCGGCACCATGCGCCGGCGGATTGGAGTAGTTAGCGCGGATGGTGTATTTCACCTGACTGAACGCCGTATCTGCCACGCTGGCTTCAGCCGCCACCACGGTGATGGCACCGACACGCTCGTTATACAGACCAAAGTTCTTGGAGTAGGAGCTGGCGACGATCAGTTCCTGATGCGAGGCGGCAAAAATGCGCAGGCCTTCTGCATCTTCATCCAGACCACGGGCGAAGCCCTGGTAGGCGAAGTCAAACAACGGCAGCCACCCATTGGCCTGTGACAATTCCGCCAGCTGTTGCCACTGCTCAGCGGTTGGGTCAATACCGGTCGGGTTATGGCAGCAGCCGTGGAACAGCACCACATCACCTGGCTGAACCTGCTGCAGCGACGTCAGCATGCCCTCAAAATCCAGCGTATGGTTTGCCGCGTCATAATAGTGGTATTCACAGACTTCAAGACCGGCCGCATTAAACACGTTGTTGTGGTTAGGCCAGCTCGGATTGCTGATCCAGACCCGCTTCACGGAGGTCTGCGTCGCGAGGAAATCTGCTGCCACACGTAACGCACCTGTGCCACCTGGCGTCTGCGCCGTACGGGCGCGGCCTGCCGTGATCAGCGGGCTTTGATTACCGAACAACAGTGCCTGTGTGCAGCGGGCGAAATCAGCCAGGCCATCAATGCTCAGATAGTTTTTGGTGGTTTCGTTTTCCAGCAGGTATTGCTCAGCTTTTTTAACACTGGTCAGCACCGGGGTCTTGCCGGTTTCGTCTTTGTAGACGCCGATACCCAGATTGATTTTTTCAGGTCGGTCATCAGCACGAAACAGATCGGCCAGCCCAAGAATAGGATCGGCGGGTGCAGCAGAGATCGATTCAAACATGTGTCAGGTCCATTAGCGTGAACGTTAGCGGAAAGAGCTGTCAGGTTAACGTCAGGCCAGGGAAATGCCAACCGTTTGCGAGACAAAATCATCAATTTTACTGTGTTCATTTCACGACGAGGAGAAGCTGAATTTCAGGCGAAGTAAAAAGCGGAGTATCGGGCAGATTTCAGGAATGACAGCCATAAAAAAACGGGGCTTAAGCCCCGTTTTTTAACACGTCGGAAGCAGGATTAGAACTGGTAAACCAGGCCTACTGCTACAGTGTCATCGGTGTTCAGACCCAGCGCGTTATTGTCATCCAGCTGGTTGATCTGATAATCCACGTAGGTAGACATGTTTTTGTTGAAGTAGTAAGTCGCGCCAACGTCGATGTATTTAATCAGGTCAGCATCGCCAACGCCTTCGATATCCTTGCCTTTAGACTGAACATAAGCAATGGATGGGCGCAGACCGAAGTCGAACTGATACTGTGCAACCAGTTCAATGTTCTGTGCTTTGTTAGCAGAAGCAGCGCTGGTGGTGTTGTTCAGACCAGTCACAACAGAGATTGGTGTAGAGTTACGGGTTTCACCGTACATCGCTGCCAGGTAAACATTATTTGCATCATATTTCAGAGCAGTTGCCCAGTTTTCAGCACGTTTGCCCTGGCCAACAACGTTACCATTGATATCGGTAGTGCCGTCTGCCTGAGAGTTTGTGCGATCGCTGCTGCTGTATGCGCCAACAACACCAACACCGATTGGTGAGGTATAGCTGGTTGATGCGCCCCAGCCGTCGCCGTTAGCACGACGCGTGTCGGTACGCTCGTTTTTACCCTGATACTGAAGTGCGAAGTCCCAGCCATCTACCAGACCAAAGAAGTTGGTGTTGCGGTAGGTCAGCAGGCCGGTGCTACGACCGTTCATGAAGTTATCTGAGTATCCTGAGTCGCCACCGAACTCTGGCAGCATATCGGTCCAGCCGATTGCATCATAAACCACACCGTAGTTACGGCCGTAGTCGATTGAGCCAGCGTCGCCGAATTTCAGACCGGCAAAGCCCAGACGGGTTTTGTTGCCGTTTTGTGCGTCAGAACCTTCAGAGTTATTCGCCTGAATGTTGTATTCCCACTGGCCGTAACCGGTCAGCTGGTCATTAATCTGGGTTTCGCCTTTAAAGCCGAAACGAACGTAAGATTTGTCGCCGTTGTTGCCGTCGCCATCTGAGCCATCGTTATCAGAAAAATAATGCAGGCCAACAGCTTTACCGTACAGGTCCAGTTTGTTGCCGTCTTTGTTATAGATTTCTGCAGCATTTGCTGCGCTGGCGGCTAACAGAGCAGGGATAACCACTGCAAGAATATTGCGCTTCATCATTATTCATTACCCTCATTGGAGTTATTTGTACACCTGCCACTGCCGTCAGGAAATCTTTACAGAACCCTTAACGAAGTTTGGTGTCTTCCTGTGTCTGCACGCATCTTTCCATCCCACCCGCCGTAATTCTAGCGCTTAAATGCTACTAAACTCGTAATCTTGTTTCAGCAGGAAAATATGTATTACAAAATGTAAAAAACACGGAACTTTGTGAGTGAACTCAAAATTTACAAAAATAAAAAAAGGCCGGCAGTGCCGACCTCGTTATATATATGAATTTCTTATATTTAATGCCGAAATCAGAAACTCGCGTTGCGTGGCGTGCGCGGGAAGGGGATAACATCCCTTACATTTTGTACGCCAGTGACATAGGCGATTAAACGTTCAAAGCCCAAACCAAATCCAGAATGTGGCACGGTACCGTAGCGACGCAGATCACGATACCACCAGTAATCTTCTTTATTCAGACCCATCTCTTCGAGTCGTGCATCCAGCACATCCAGACGCTCTTCACGCTGTGAACCACCGATGATCTCACCAATGCCAGGCGCCAGGACATCCATTGCCGCCACGGTTTTGCCATCGTCGTTCAGACGCATATAGAACGCTTTAATGTCTTTCGGATAGTTTTTCACCACCACTGGCGCTTTAAAATGTTTCTCTGCCAGGTAACGCTCATGCTCAGAAGAGAGGTCGATTCCCCAGGAAACCGGGTTTTCGAAGGTCTGACCGCAATTCATCAGGATTTCAACCGCGTCGGTGTAGTCGACCTGGGCAAAATCAGTGGTAATGAAACGCTGGAGGCGTTCTACAGCTTCTTTATCGACGCGCTCAGCGAAGAAGGCCATGTCATCGGCGCGCTCTTCCAGCACCGCATTGAACACATACTTCAGCATTGACTCGGCCAGTGCGGCGGCATCATCCAGTGTCGCAAACGCAATTTCCGGCTCCAGCATCCAGAATTCTGCCAGATGACGGCTGGTGTTGGAGTTCTCTGCGCGAAACGTCGGGCCAAAGGTGTAGATCTTCGACAGGGCGCTGGCATAGGTTTCACCGTTCAGCTGACCGGAAACGGTCAGGAAAGCTTCTTTGCCAAAGAAATCTTCGCTGAAATCGACTTTGCCCTGATCGTTGCGCGGCAGGTTTTCCATATCCAGCGTAGAGACACGGAACATTTCACCTGCACCTTCGGTGTCGGAGGCGGTAATCAGCGGGGTGGAGACCCAGAAATAGCCATTTTCATGGAAGAAGCGATGCAGTGCCTGCGCCAGGGTATGGCGAACGCGGGCCACTGCGCCAATCAGGTTGGTGCGTGGACGCAGGTGCGCCACTTCACGCAGATACTCAATGCTGTGACGTTTCGCCGCCATCGGATAGCTGTCCGGATCTTCCACCCAGCCCACCACTTCCAGGCTGGTTGCCTGAATCTCAAACGCCTGGCCCTGACCCGGCGATGCCACCACTTTACCGGTGACGATAACGGAACAGCCGGTGGTCAGACGCAGCACTTCATCCTGATAATTATTCAGAGAATTATTGACGACAGCCTGAACGGGATTAAAGCAGGAGCCGTCATAGACAGCGATGAAGGAAAGACCGGCTTTGGAATCTCTTCGGGTACGCACCCAACCACGTACGGTGACTTCACTGTCAACCGCGACGCGACCGTGCAGTACGTCCGCTACAGGCACTACGCTCATAAATATCTCTCTATATAGAAGAAGTGAGTTAAAAGTTGCCCCATCCGGGGTTTTGCTATGTTACTTGCGAGTCTTCAGGAAACAAGCAAAATTCAGGGGGAATGCAGATTTATTACAGCAGAGGCGGGGCGCATCAACGCCCCGATAAGAAGAGGATTAACTCGCTTTTTTCACCAGCGGCAAATCAAAGGCTTTTCGCAGGGCTTTTACAAAGGCTTTATCCTGACAGATAGTTTTGCCGGGGCTGTCTGAGAGTTTTGCCACCGGTTTACCATTGCACTGCACCAGCTTGATAACGATATTCAGTGGCGTTACGCCCGGAATGTCGCAGGTCAGACGGGTACCGATACCGAACACGACATTCGTCCGCTGGCCAAAGTGGCGGTATAACGCCAGGGCTTTGTCGAGGTTTAAGTTGTCAGAAAAGACCAGGTGTTTGCTTTGCGGATCGATACCCAGGCTCTGATAGTGGGCAAGGGCTTTCTCGCCCCACTCAACCGGATCGCCGGAGTCATGGCGCAGTCCCTGATAGCGACGGGCAAACAACGGACCGAAATCGCGCAGGAAGGCGTCCATGGCAATACAATCAGTCAGCGCAATGCCCAGTTGATCGTCATACTCATCGAGCCACGCCTGCAGCGCCGCGCGCTGGCTATTGGCGAGGACCGGGCTGATCTGCTGGAAGGCCTGGAACCACTCATGTGCCTGCGTCCCGACCGGCGTCAGTGACAGACGGCGCGCCAGATCATAGTTACTGGTGCCAATCAGCCACGGGAAATCCTGTTTCAGCGTTGAGACGATCGACTGCTGCACATCCTGCGAGTAGCGACGACGGGTGCCGAAATCCATCAGGCGGAAGCGTGACATATCCAGGTCAGCTACCTGCGTCTTAAAGTCGCCGAGTTTCTGGTGTAAATGGTCAATTGCCTGCTGGGTGGTGACCTGCGGTGTGCGATGACGATGCACAATCTCGCTGATTAGCGCCAGCAGCGGCACCTCCCACATAATGACTTCCCGCCACGGCCCCTGAATACGGATATCCAGTTTGCCATGGTGATTGCGCACCTCAACCTGATCCGGGTTATAGCGGAACTGGCGTAACCAGCTGAGGTAATCCTGCTGGAAGAAGGGGAGGTGAGACAGCCAGGTCGCTTCATCATCAGTCAGCGCCAGGTGTTGCATAGCGGTTATCGCGTCACGAATTTCGTCAGCGTAGAGACCCAGCAGTTCGTCGCCGCGGCAGCGAAACTCCGCCGCCACCGTTACGTCATGATAGCGGTGGAAAACGGCCTGCTGCATATGGAGCTTATAGGCGTCCGTATCCAGCAGCGAGGTCAGTATCGGGGAAGCATGTCCTGTCATGGCGCGTTTCAGCATCCTGTTCGGTGGCGCAGAGCCCGGTGTTGTACACAGTCATAAAGACGCGAAAGTATAATTCACTATCTGAACCCGATCACAGCATATTTCAGTCGGGTGGGTCGAGGCCAATCTGTGCCTTTGTTAACAAACTGTAGCCATTTCACCCTTTAGGTGCATTGTGCGTGGCAAGCTTGTAGTAACAAGCTTAGACTTTGCCGGTAAACTTATAACAACGCGAGACGCAATATGACGCAACAGCCCCAAATCAAGTATCGCCACGATTATCGTGCGCCTGATTACACCATCACCGATATCGATTTAACCTTTGAACTGGATGCGTCCACCACCCGTGTTACGGCCATCAGTCAGGTTAAACGACTGGGCGACAGCCAGGCTGAGCTGCGACTGGACGGCGAAGCGTTAACGCTGATTGCGCTGGAGATCGACGGGCAACCCTGGACGGCTTACCGTGAAGAAGAGGGCGCACTGGTGATCGGCCAGCTGCCGGAAAGCTTCACCCTGAAAATCATCAATGATATTCATCCGGATCAGAACACCGCGCTGGAAGGGTTGTACAAATCGGGCGAGGCGCTCTGCACCCAATGTGAAGCTGAAGGCTTCCGCCATATTACCTGGTACCTCGATCGCCCGGATGTCCTGGCGCGCTTTACCACCACCATTTATGCCGACGGTGAACGCTATCCATTCCTGCTCTCCAACGGTAACCGCATTGACAGCGGCCGGGATGAGCAGGGCCGCAGCTGGGTGAAGTGGGAAGATCCGTTCCCGAAACCGTGTTACCTGTTTGCGCTGGTGGCAGGCGATTTCGACGTGTTGCGTGACAGTTTTACCACCCGTTCAGGCCGTGATGTGGCGCTGGAGATCTTCGTCGATCGCGGTAATCTCGACCGTGCCGACTGGGCGATGACCTCGCTGAAAAACAGCATGAAGTGGGATGAAGAGCGTTTCGGCCTGGAGTATGACCTCGACATCTTTATGATCGTGGCGGTGGACTTCTTCAATATGGGCGCAATGGAGAATAAAGGCCTGAACGTCTTCAACGCCAAATATGTACTGGCGAAAGCGGAAACGGCGACCGACAAAGATTATCTGGGTATTGAAGCCGTTATCGGCCACGAATATTTCCACAACTGGACCGGCAACCGCGTGACCTGCCGCGACTGGTTCCAGCTCAGCCTGAAAGAGGGACTGACCGTGTTCCGCGATCAGGAGTTCAGCTCTGATCTGGGTTCACGTGCCGTGAACCGCATCGATAATGTGCGTATCGTGCGTGGGGCGCAGTTCGCCGAAGATGCCAGCCCAATGGCACACCCGATCCGTCCGGATCAGGTTATTGAGATGAACAACTTCTACACCCTGACGGTGTATGAGAAAGGGTCAGAAGTGATCCGTATGATGCATACCCTGCTGGGTGAAGAGAATTTCCAGAAAGGCATGAAGCTCTACTTTGATCGTCATGACGGCAGCGCCGCCACCTGTGATGATTTTGTGCAGGCGATGGAAGATGCCTCAAACGTCGATCTGTCGCAGTTCCGCCGCTGGTACAGCCAGTCCGGTACGCCGGTACTGACGGTGCGCGACGATTACAATCCGGAACTGGAGCAGTACACGCTACACGTCACGCAGCACACGCCAGCGACCGCCGATCAGAAAGAGAAGCTGCCCCTGCATATCCCGCTGGATATTGAACTCTATGACGGTGAAGGCAAGGTGATCCCGCTACAGAACAACGGCCATCCGGTGCACCATGTGCTGAATGTCACCGAAGAGTTCCAGACCTTTATTTTCGATAACGTCTACTTCCAGCCGGTGCCGTCACTGCTGCGCGAATTCTCTGCGCCAGTGAAACTCGATTATAAATGGAGTGATGCGCAGCTCACCTTCCTGATGCGCCATGCCCGCAACGACTTCTCCCGCTGGGATGCGGCGCAGAGCCTGCTGGCGACCTACATCCGTCTGAACGTTGCACGCTATCAGCAGGGCCAGCATCTGTCGCTGCCGCTGCATGTCGCCGACGCCTTCCGTGCAGTATTACTGGATACCGACTGCGATCCGGCCCTGACGGCGCTGATTCTGACCCTGCCGTCGGAAAATGAGATTGCCGAGCTGTTCGATACCATTGATCCGCAGGCGATTGCGCTGGTGCGTGACGCTCTGCAACGCACGCTGGCACGTGAACTGGCCGATGAGTTTTTTGCCATCTACAACGCCAATCAGCAGCCTGAATACCGCGTGGAGCATGATGCGATTGGTCAGCGCAGCCTGAAAAATACCTGCCTGACCTATCTTGCCTTTAGCGATGCGCAGCTGGCAGACAAGCTGGTACAGACGCAGTACCACCAGGCGACCAACATGACGGATGCGCTGGCGGCGCTTTCCGCGGCTGTGGCGGCTCAGTTGCCGTGCCGTGATGCGCTGCTGGCGGCCTACGATGAGCGCTGGCATCAGGATGGTCTGGTGATGGACAAATGGTTTGTTCTGCAGGCCACCAGTCCGGCTGCCAACGTGATGCGTAATGTGCGTCAGCTTCTGACTCATCGCTCCTTTACCATGAGTAACCCGAACCGCGTTCGCTCGCTGGTGGGGGCCTTTGCCTCGGCTAACCCGGCCGCGTTCCATGCGAAAGATGGCAGCGGTTATAAGTTCCTGGTGGAGATGCTTACCGACCTGAACACCCGTAATCCGCAGGTCGCGGCGCGAATGGTAGAACCGCTGATTCGTCTGAAACGTTATGACGAAGACCGTCAGGCGATGATGCGCCAGGCGCTTGAGCAGTTGCTGCAGCTGGATAAGCTCTCTGGCGATCTTTACGAGAAAATTACCCGGGCACTGAACGCCTGATGACCCGTCCTGGCATAGGTTGACACGCTATGCTGTTAAAACGCCTGATGCTCTGCATCAGGCGTTTTTTATTTCAGCGCTGTTGCGCGTAACGGACGGGCTGCGGGCGTTCCGTGCGCTGCATCACCCGATCCAGTACCTCCGCTTCCAGTTCGGCCAGCCGCGCAGATCCACGACGCCGCGGACGGGGCAGGTCCACCAGCAGATCCAGACCGATCTCGCCCTCTTCAATCAACAGCACGCGATCCGCCATTGCCACCGCTTCACTGACATCATGTGTGACCAGCAACACAGTAAAATGATGCTGTTGCCACAGTGACTCAATCAATCCCTGCATTTCAATGCGCGTCAGGGCATCCAGTGCGCCCAGCGGTTCATCCAGCAGCAGCAAACCCGGTCGATGGATCAGCGCCCTGGCCAGTGCCACGCGCTGTTTCTGACCGCCAGAGAGTGCAGCCGGCCACTCACTGGCCCGATCGGCCAGTCCTACCGCCGCCAGGGCATCCATTGCCGCGCTGCGCCATTCGTGTCCGCGCAGGCCCAGACCGACGTTATCGATCACTTTTTTCCACGGCAGCAGTCGCGCATCCTGAAACATCAGGCGGGTATCTTCTCGCGCTGACTGCAGCGGCGCATTGCCCGCCAGCAGTTCACCGCTGGAACTCTGTTCAAGTCCCGCCAGCAGACGCAGCAGAGTGCTTTTGCCACAGCCGCTGCGACCCACTACCGCCACAAACTGACCTGAAGGAATATGCAGGTCGATCTTATTGAGTATGGTGCGACTGCCATACTGTTTGCTGACGCCGTTGACGCCAACCGGCGTACCGGTGTTGAGGCGGGCCGGTGAGAAAGTCTGGCTCATGCGTTCTCCTCCTTCAGTTGGTAAGCGGGATGCCAGCGCAGCCAGACACGTTCCAGTAACAACGCGGCGACATCCGCCAGTTTGCCGAGCAGGGCGTAGAGAATAATGGCCACCACCACCACATCGGTCTGCAGGAATTCACGCGCATTCATCGCCAGATAGCCGATGCCAGAACTGGCGGAGATAGTCTCGGCGACAATCAGCGTCAGCCACATCAGACCCAGCGCGAAACGCACGCCGACCATGATATTGGGCAGTGCACCGGGCAGGATCACCTGAATAAACAGGCTCCAGCCGGAGAGGCCATAGCTGCGGGCCATCTCAACCAGCCCGCGATCAATGTTGCGGATGCCATGATAAGTATTCAGGTAGATCGGGAACAGCGTGCCCAGCGCCACCAGAAAGATTTTGGCGGATTCATCAATGCCGAACCAGAGGATCACCAGCGGGATCAGTGCCAGATGCGGCACATTACGCAGCATCTGCAGCGAGGTATCCAGCAACCGCTCACCGGTTTTTGAGGTGCCCGTGATTAAGCCCAGCAGCAGGCCGAGAGATCCACCGATGCTGAAACCGATCAGCGCCCGCCAGCTGCTGATCGCCAGGTGCTGCCAGAGTTCACCGCTGGCGGTCAGCTGCCAGAAGGTGGTCACGATCTTCTCCGGTGCGGGCAGAATGCGGTTTGATAACCAGCCGGTCTGTGAGGCTATCTGCCACACCACGACCAGCAGCGTTGGCAGGAGCCAGGGTAGCAACGTATCAGCAAGGCGTTTTCGGGTTCTGGCCATCATGCTCTCCTCAGCCCCGGGCGACTTTTTTCTCAGGGGTAAAATCGTTGGCGACCGCTTCACCGTGCGCCTGAACCACCCGCGGCTGAGGCACCAGGGGAACCTGCAGATCCAGATGCGGGAACAGCAGTTCGCCAACGCGATACGCCTCTTCCAGATGCGGATACCCCGACAGGATAAAGGTCTCGATGCCCAGCGCTTCATACTCCCTGATACGTGCGGCAACCGTCGGACCATCGCCGACCAGCGCCGTACCGGCTCCGCTGCGCACCAGGCCCACGCCGGCCCACAGGTTCGGGCTGATTTCGAGCTTGTCCCGTCGACCGCCGTGCAGGGCGGCCATCCGGCGCTGACCCACAGAATCAGCCCGCTGGAACGCTGCCTGTGCTTTCGCGATAGTGGCGTCTTCGACATTGGCAATCAGCCGGTCAGCGGCCTGCCAGGCTTCTTCATTGGTTTCACGCACAATCACATGCAGACGGATGCCGAAGCGGACGGTGCGTCCCTGAGCAGCGGCTTTGGCGCGCACCTGGTCAATCTTCTCTTTGACCTGTGCAGGCGGCTCACCCCAGGTGAGATAAACATCGACCTGTTCGGCCGCCAGCTCCTGGGCCGGTTCAGAAGAGCCACCGAACCAGAGTGGCGGACGAGGCTGCTGCACCGGTTTAAACATCAGACGCGCGCCGCGAACCTTCACGTGCCTGCCTTCATAATCGACGGTTTCGCCTTCCAGCACCCGACGCCAGACACGGGTAAACTCGGCAGACTCTGCGTAACGCTCACGGTGATCCAGGAACACACCGTCGCCCGCCAGCTCTTCCGGATCGCCGCCGGTCACCAGATTGAACAGCGCGCGGCCATTGGAGAGCCGATCCAGAGTGGCAGCCTGACGCGCCGCCTGAGTCGGTGAAATCACGCCGGGGCGCAGCGCCACCAGGAAGCGCAGACGCTGAGTGACCGGAATCAGCGAGGCGGCAACCAGCCAGGCATCTTCGCATGAACGGCCGGTCGGGATTAATACGCCACCGAAGCCGAGGCGGTCGGCGGCCTGTGCCACCTGTTGCAGATAGGCGTGATCAACCGGTCGCGCCCCTTCGGCAGTACCAAGATAGTGGCCGTCGCCATGCGTCGGCAGAAACCAGAAAATGGATACGCTCATTATTGTTGCTCCTTATTGCGTTACGGTATGCGGTTGCCAGATGCGATCCTGAATCGTCACTTTTACGGGCAACAGATGATTGGCATAGAACAGGTCAGCGGTGCGCTGCTGAGCCGCAGCGGTTTCAGCGCTCACCGGTGAAATCCGGGTTGGTGGCCGATGGCTGAGATAGCTGGCGATAACCGGCTCAGGCAGACCCATTGCCTGCGCCAGCAGTGTGGTGCTCTGCTGACGCTGGCTGATTGTCAGCGCATCGGCCGCGCTAAAGGTATCGAGAACCTGCTGGATAAAGGCGCCATGGGCTTCGGCATAGCTGCGGGTCGCTAAATAGAATGAGCCAGTCAGATTAAGTGCGCTGCCATCAGTCAGCAGACGCGAATGACCCTGCAACAGCACCGAGGAGTAGTAGGGGTCCCAGATTGCCCAGGCATCAACATCTCCCTGCTGGAAGGCGGCGCGCGCATCGGCGGGTGTCAGATAAACCGGTGTAATATCTTTAAAACTCAGGCCCGCCTGCTGTAAGGCGCGAAGCAGTAAATTGTGCGAGCTGGAGCCTTTCTGGAATGCGACCTTTTTCCCTTTCAGGTCTGCGACCTGTTTCAGAGGACTCTCTTTTGGGACCAGAATCACTTCTGCTTTGGGCTTTGGCGGCTCGGAGCCGACATAAAGCAGATCCGCGCCAGCGGCCTGGGCAAACAATGGCGGAAGGTCACCGGTGCTGCCGAGGTCAATACTGTTGATGTTCAGCGCTTCCAGCATTTGTGGACCCGCCGGAAACTCGATCCACTTAATCTGAGTATGGGGAAAACGCTTCTCCAGTAACTGATGTGATTTTGCCAGCACCATGCTGACTGAACCTTTCTGATAGCCGATACGAATCTCAGCCGGATCGGATTCGGCGGCCTGAACCAGAGGGGCGATGAGTAAAAGGCCTGCCACCAGCCACTTTCCAACTATTTGCTTCATCGAACTCTTCCTTATACCGCTTGTGCAACGGGGTGGTGGTGACGGGTCAGCGCCAGCCAGAACGCAGTGACGGCTTCATCCAGACGCTGTGACAGTGAATCCTGTAAAACCGGCTGACGATCGTAGTGGGTAATCTGGCTGTCCTCGGCATAAACACCGTGCAGGATCTCCTGCGCCTTTAAGGCGTTAAGAACCGGTTTCAGGGCGTAATCCAGCGCCAGCATGTGGCCGACACTGCCGCCGCTGGCCAGCGGCAACACAACCTTGTGCTCGAGTGCACGTTCAGGTAGCAAATCGAGCAGGGTTTTCAGCGCGCCTGAAAAGGACGCCTTATAAACAGGTGTCGCCACGATCAGGCCATCAGCAGACGCGAGGTCTTCACGGAGGGCCAGGAGTGCGGGTGCATCAAAACGTGCATTGATCAGATCGTCAGGCTGAAAGTTGTGAATATTCCAGGGAATGACTTCAATGCCACGCGCTTCCAGCTTGTGCTGACACAGCGTCAGTAATGAAGTCGAGCGGGAAGGAAATCGTGGGCTGCCAGCCAGCGTAATAACGCGCATCATCACTCCTTATAACTAAAAGTTATTGATTATCTAAAGTTGAGAACTAATGGCTTCATACTGTCAGAGCTACGGAGTGGGCTTAAATGATTTATCCGGCAAAGTAAGGGTGAAAAATGCAAATAGAAGACGCCGCTGCAGAAGGTAACGCATAAGCTTCCGATAATTCTTAATTTAGGTTCCGGCAGGCGGTGAATTGATTAAGGAGTTTGATACGAGATGGTCAAAACGGGGGAGGGTGCTGAAAAAAATCGTTTTCGTCTGATTGCTTAATCAATCTTCCTGAGAATCATACAGCGTTAAAGCGAAGCGGTGAGCATAACAGCCCCTCTGAGCGGCACAGAATCTGCCTGTCTGCGGAAGCCCCTGCCTGAAGCTAAGATTAATCGCAGAAAGAAAACTGCAATGAAAATGAAGTAATGGTGAAGTTATTCACTATTACAGATGTTCTCTTACACATTCCTGAACATGGTTACGTCTGCTTTGCCGGGCTATTTTAAATCGATCATCAACGGTTTTGACATTTACGCGGACTATAGATGCACTTTCATTAACAGTGATTTTCACAGGAAACGTTAAGATAATTTTTACGACTGGTCTTTATTCGCATTACCGGTTTAAGATAATCAGGCCAAATGAAAGCTATCATAATAATAGCGCATTACTCTTTTCGACGTTTCGCCTCTGGTCAGGACCTGCATCTGGCAGGTGACGCGTATTGTCTTTTTTCTAACAGCAGAGAATTGCCTATGTCTGACACTCTATTATCTGTAATTATTCCAACTTACAATGTTGAAAAATATATTGTGGAGTGCGTCGATTCATTATTACGTCAGGTTAAAGCGCCCAATGAAATACTCATTGTGAATGATGGTTCCACCGATGGAACATTAGCCTTACTTGAACAGAATTATGCGCATCTTCCTCAGGTGAAAATAATTACCACTGAAAATGGAGGCGCCGGTCAGGCCCGGGATGTGGGCATTGCACAGGCGAAGGGACAGTTTCTCTTTTTCTGTGATCCGGACGACGTCGTGGCGGACGGCCTGGTGGCCGAGCTGGCCAGGGTGGCGGAAACGCATCCTGAAACGGACCTGTTCTGTTTTAAATCGTGTGTATTCCGCGATGGTCAGATTGACATCACTTCACCAAAAGTGAGGCACGAACTCTTTGGCCAGCAAAAGCCACAGGAGGTCCTGCTGGCGCTGCTGCGTAATGGCAGCTATACCTCGGCGGCCTGGAGTTATGTCATCAGCAAACGCGTTATTGAGCAGCATAAATTGCGCTTTGTTAAACGTGTTCATGAAGACCACAATTTTACCCTTTCCTGTTTTATGAAAAGTCAGCAGGCCTGGGTCAGTCATCAGGTCTATTATAAACAGCGTATTCGCAACGGTTCACTGACCAACAGTACTAAAAGCAATGAGTTTTTCCATCAGCGCTATGACGCTTTTATGCATGCCTACAACACGTTAACCGGATCGATGGTTAAATCAGCATGGCGTGACACCCTGGAAAAAGCCTATTTAGTTCACTCGTTTCGTCTGATGATCTATTTATCACTCTACAATCGAACACCTGTTCCTGAATATGTGCTGAATGCTATTCGCTTTTTGGGGCGTAATGTTAAAGCAGAGAGCTTTAAAGAGCGGTTATTGTTTAATCGTCCTGAACTGTTTATTGCGCTGCAGCATTACAAAGTCAAAAAAGAGTTGAAAAACGCGGCCTGATCACAAAAAACAGCCTGATTCTGAAAAATGTGAAGCGATATTGTTTATGCCTTAGCGAAATGAGAAGGTGAGACATGCAATGTGTATAAGGTTGTTGCGTCATGGCAAAAGTTCTTGATAAAAGTCTGATTATTAATATTTTCTCCCTGCTGGCCTATCGTGGTGCGTCGTTTCTTTTTCCGCTGGCGACGCTGCCCTATCTTGCCCGTGTTCTGGGTGTAGAGCAGATGGGTACGCTGGCACTGGCGATCGCCTGTGTGCTCTATTGCAGTACCATCTCTGACTGGGGATTCAATGTCTTTACCACCAAAGATATTGCTCACCATCGTGATGACAAAGAACGCGTCACTCAGCTTTTCTGGTCAACATTTAACGCCAAGCTGATGCTGCTGGTGGTGACCAGCGGCACGCTGCTGACCGCGACCTGGTTCAATCCTGCCTGGCATCCGTTGTTCTTTATCATCCTGGCGAACTGCACCACGCTGATAGGCTCGTTGTTTTCATTTGGCTGGCTGATGCAGGGCTTTGAGAAGTTGGGTAAGACGGCAATGATCGCTACCTTCGGGAACTTCTGTGCGATTCCACTGACCTTTTTACTGGTAAAATCCCCGCAGGATACCTGGCTGGCTGCCCTGATCCCTGGCACTGTCTCCATCATCAGTGCAGCGATTACGCTGAAGTTTGTGCTGGAGATGAAGGTCATTGGTCGCTACCGTTTTGAACCGCGTGAAATCAAACAGCGCATCACCGACAGCATGGATGTCTTTATCGCCATTGCTGGTGCCAATCTGTTTAACAGCGTCAACGTCGTGATTCTTGCCTCCTTTACCTCCACCTATATGGTGGGTATCTATAACGGTGCGGATCGTCTGCGTAAAGCCGCTAACTCTGTGCCAGAGCAGATTGGCAGCGCCTTCTTCCCGCGCGTCAGTCATCTGTTTGGCCGGGATAAACGGGCTGCCATTGCAGCGACGCGCAAAAGCCTGCTGCTGTCGTTTTCCCTGAGTCTGTCGATTGTGATCTTTACCTGGTTCTTTGCTGACCTGGTGGTTTCAATCTTACTGGGTAAGGACTTTATTCCGTCGGCGGATGTGCTGCGTGTCTTTGTGCTCTGCTTCCTGTTTGGCAACATTGCTTATCCGGCCGGATTACAGATTCTGATTCCACATGGTTTAGCGCGTCAGCGTATGTGGGTGATGATGGCCGCGGGTGTGATTAACGTGCCGCTGTGCTGTTTCCTGGCGTGGAAGTTTGGTGCGATCGGGGCCGCATGGTCGATGGTCGGGGCAGAAGCGTTCGTCTGCATCGGTATTTTTGGCATCATGCAGCGTCACGGGATCCTCCGGGAATATCTGTTCCCCTCGCAGGTGGAAAATCACCCCGTAAACGATTCCGCTGCGTAAGATCAAGGGATTTTCAGTTAACTTCCCACCACCCCGCAGTTCGATTTACTTTTGCGCCAGAGCACTTTACCATTCTGGCGCACATTTTCCCGTGCACCGACTTCCACGATCGCTTCCGTCCTTCAGGAGAGTGCATGTTTTATCCTATCGTCCGACCGGCGCTGTTTAAACTCGACCCCGAACGCGCACACGAACTCACCTTTCAGCAACTACGCTTTATGAGCGGCACGCCACTTGAGATGTTCTATCGCCAGACTCTGCCGTCGCGTCCGGTTACCTGTATGGGACTGACCTTTAAGAACGCCCTGGGCCTGGCCGCCGGGCTGGATAAGAACGCAGAGTGTATTGATGCGTTTGCCGCGATGGGCTTTGGTTTTGTTGAAGTCGGTACCGTCACGCCGCGCCCTCAGGCGGGTAATGATAAGCCACGCATGTTTCGGCTGGTGGAAGCAGGCGGAATTATCAATCGGATGGGATTTAATAATCTGGGTGTCGATCATCTGGTTGAAAACGTGAAAAAAGCGCGTTTTAACGGCGTGCTGGGAATCAATATCGGTAAAAATAAAGATACGCCAGTCGAGCAGGGCAAAGATGATTATCTGATCTGCATGGAGAAGGTCTATGCCCACGCCGGTTATATCGCCATCAATATTTCCTCCCCTAACACGCCAGGTTTGCGTTCGCTGCAATATGGCGAGGCGCTGGATGATCTGCTCTCCTCAATCAAACAAAAACAAAAAGAGCTGGAACAGCGTCACCTTAAATATGTTCCGCTGGCCGTGAAAATTGCGCCCGATCTCTCGGAAGAGGAGTTAATTCAGGTCGCAGACAGTTTAATTCGTCATCAGATTGATGGTGTTATTGCCTGCAATACCACCCTCGATCGTTCGCTGGTTAGTGGACTCAAATATGCTGAGGAAGCAGGCGGATTAAGTGGCCGGCCAGTTCAGTCCCGGAGCACAGCGGTTATCCAGCGCCTCTCTCAGGAACTGCAGGGACGCCTGCCGATTATTGGCGTTGGTGGCATTGATTCTTTAACGGCCGCACGTGAAAAAATCGCCGCCGGGGCAACATTAGTTCAGATTTATTCAGGTTTTATTTATCAGGGACCGGGCTTAATTAAAGATATCGTTACCAATATCTAAGACAATTCTCACAATGACGGGCCGGGGGCTTTATTTATCCCCTCGGCTCGTTTATATTTTGTCCTGTTGCACGCTTTTTCAGCTTTTCCTTATGTTTCTTTTTCGCTGAATTCTGCGTGATTTTTGGCGCAGCGGTAAATACAGGGCACACGATGAAAATTAAACCCGATGATAACTGGCGTTGGTATTTTGACAGCAGCCACGATCGAATGATGCTCGACCTGGCCGACGGTATGCTGTTTCGTTCCCGCTATTCCCGCAAAATGCTCACGCCGGACGCTTTCGCTGAATCGGGCTTTTGTGTCGATGACGCTGCTCTTTATTACACGTTTGAAGAGACCTGCCGTCATTGCAAACTCAGTGGCAGTCACCGTGCTGAGTTGGTGTTAAACGCACTGGTCGCTGCCCGCTTTCTCAAACCCCTGATGCCTAAAAGCTGGCATTTCACCTCATATGCCCCGGCCATGCAGCCTCGTCCTGGCGAAATGGTACAGGTTACGCTGGCTGAAGAGGGAACACAGGCACGTCTGCTGGTGGTTGAAAGTGGTGATAATGCGGCGCTCTGTCTGCTGGCGCAGCAAGGTCTCACGCTGGCGGGAAAAAACATGGTGCTCGGCGATGCCATCAAAGTGATGAACGATCGCCTGCAGCCCTGGCATGAGGACGTTGCTGCACCTTTCGCCCGCGCTGTCTGATCATCTCAGTTCAACATCGCCCGCCGGAATACAGCTACAGCTTAACAGTGTGCCGTCCTGACGCAGGGCACTCTGTTTCAGCGCCTTCACCTCACCTGCGACCAGATTCAGCTTGCAACTGCCACAGAGACCTGCACGACAGGAATAGGGTATGCGAAAGCCCTGCATCTCCAGTTGATCCAGTAACACCTGCTGATTATCCCCGGTGAATGTCTGACCCTGATAAGTAATGTTCACGGTTTCAGGCGCCTGTTTTTCTGGTTTCAACGTTTCAACCACTTCACCCGCCCCATACCTGCGCGATGCATGACGTTTCAGGACAATCATTTCATCACCCGCACGCACCACGCCGCTGCTACGCGCCACTAAGTTCAGGCCGAAATCGATGTCACCACTGCCATCCTGAGCGGTACGAAAAGTCTGCAACGTCGCCAGCGGATGACCGGTGGGATGCTTAACGCCGGTCTCGGTGCTGACCGTGGTGAGCACACAGCGACTGCAGGGCTTTGGCACCTCGAATATCACGTCGCCAATCTGAATTTCTGCCCAGCTATCTTCATCCCATGCGGCAGCACCGCTGACGACCAGATTCGGACGAAACTGTTCGGCTCGGACGCTGGCCGGGCAGCGTTGTTGCAGATCATGCAGCGACGCGTTGTTGATCAGCAAAAACGGAAAGCCATCGGCAAAGCTAAGCGGAATGTGATCAAACTTTTTGACCCGACGGCTGGGTTGTGGCCCGACCCAGCGCAACTGAACGTCGCGCGGGAAGAACTGGCTCAGCCACTGATTTATCGCAAGGGGCGCTATGCGCGCGGTAAAATGATTACCCCAGACTTCGGTGGGATGATCCTGCTCATCGAAATCGCTGAAGCGGATCAGGGACTGACTCCCATCTGGCGCCGCCAACAGCAGGCCATCCGGCAGAATCGCGGGCGTAAAGCGCACCATCTCCGGGTGCTGGCGGGCGGTAATAAAGGTGCCATCAGGTTCGGTCACCATAAACAGACGATCAAACGCCAGTCCGCTGTCAGTGACCAGCGCGTGTGATAACGCTAATCCCCGCATCGACTTCACAGGATGAATAAATAAGCGGGAAAGCGTGATCATGGTGTTCTCCTTGAACCCGACGCGCGACACAAAAGAAGCTAACTTTATGACATAGGTCTCCGATTCGCTATAATGCGCGACAATTTTCTCAAGAGTTAAAAAGTGACGATATGAATTCTCTGTTTGCCAGCACGGCGCGTGGGCTCGAAGAGCTGTTAAAAAGTGAGCTGGACGCGCTGGGCGCGCAGGATTTGCAAGTGGTGCAGGGAGGCGTTCACTACGAAGCCGACGATCGCGCCATGTACCAAAGTCTGATGTGGAGTCGTTTAGCATCACGCATCCTGTTGCCGCTGGGAGAGTTTGGCGTCTACAGCGATCTTGATCTCTATCTGGGTGTACAGAGCGTGGACTGGCCGACGATGTTCGGCAGCGACAAAACGTTTGTCGTGCATTTCAGCGGCACCAACGACTCGATTCGTAATAGCCAGTTTGGCGCGCTGAAAGTGAAAGATGCCATCGTGGACAGCTTTACCCGTCAAAACCTCGAGCGGCCGAATGTCGATCGTGAGCAGGCGGATATCCGTGTCAACGTCTGGCTGAATGACGATCGTGCCAGTATTGCGCTGGATCTCAGCGGCAGTTCGCTGCATCAGCGCGGCTATCGGCAGCAAACCGGTCAGGCACCGTTGAAAGAGACGCTGGCCGCAGCGATTGTGCTGCGTTCTGGCTGGGAGCCGACCACGCCGCTGATCGATCCGATGTGTGGTTCCGGTACGCTGCTGATTGAAGCCGCACTGATCGCCTGCGATCGCGCACCAGGCCTGCTGCGCAAGCACTGGGGCTTCACCGCCTGGAGCCAGTTTAATGCGGCTCTGTGGCAGGACGTGAAAGCCGAGGCGCAGGCGCGTGCCCGTGCGGGCACCGCCGCCACCCAGGCGCGCTTCTTTGGCTATGATAATAATGGCCGCGTGCTGGAGTGGGCGCAGTCGAATGCCCGTCGCGCAGGCGTTTATGAACTCTTTACCTTTGCTCAACAGGACCTGCTGAAGCTGACCAATCCGGTCGATCCGGCTGTGCATGGCACGGTGCTGAGCAATCCGCCTTACGGTGAACGTCTGGAGAGCGAACCCGCCCTCATTGCGCTGCACAGCCAGCTTGGACGTCTGATGAAGCAGCATTTTGGCGGCTGGAATCTGTCGCTGTTCAGCGCCTCGCCTGAACTGCTGAGCTGCCTGCAACTGCGTGCCGACCGCCAGTTCAAAGCGAAAAACGGTCCGCTGGATTGCGTTCAGAAAAATTATCAGCTGGCGGTCAACAGCCATGAAAGCGCCGGTCAGATTGCGGAAGATTACGCGAACCGTCTGCGTAAAAATGTGAAAAAGCTGGAGAAGTGGGCGCGTCAGGAAGGCATTGAATGCTACCGCATTTATGACGCCGATCTGCCAGACTACAACGTCGCTGTCGATCGCTATGGCGACTGGGTGATTATCCAGGAATATGCGCCACCGAAAACGATCGATCCGAACAAAGCGCGTCAGCGCCTGTTCGATGTGATCAGCGCGACCCTGAGCGTACTGGAACTGCCTGCCGACCGTCTGATTATGAAAACGCGTGAGCGTCAGAAAGGCAAAGCGCAGTATCAGAAGCTCAGCGAAAAGGGCGACTATTTCGAAGTTAAAGAGTTTAATGCGCATTTCTGGGTGAATCTGACCGACTATCTCGATACCGGCCTGTTCCTCGATCACCGCATTGCCCGTAAAATGCTCGGCCAGATGAGCCAGGGCAAAGATTTCCTGAACCTGTTTGCCTATACCGGCACCGCCAGTGTGCATGCCGGTCTGGGTGGGGCGCGTTCGACCACCACGGTAGATATGTCGCGGACCTATCTGGAGTGGGCGGAGCGCAACCTGCGTCTTAACGGACTGACCGGGCGTCAGCACCGCCTGATGCAGGCAGACTGCCTGAGCTGGCTGAATGAGAGTGACGAGAATTTTGACCTGATCTTTATCGATCCGCCAACCTTCTCCAACTCAAAACGTATGGAAGAGAGCTTTGACGTTCAGCGCGATCATATGATGCTGATGCGTAACCTGAAGCGCCTGCTGCGACGCGGCGGCACCATCATGTTCTCCAATAACAAACGCGGTTTCAAAATGGACATGGATGGCCTGAAAGCACTGGGCCTGCAGGCGCAGGATATTACCCAGAAAACACAGTCACAGGACTTCGCGCGTAACCGTCAAATTCACAACTGCTGGCTGATCACTCACGCCGGTAAGGAATAAGATTACATGTCATTAATCAGTATCCACGGCGCTTATCTCTCCTTCAGCGATGCGCCGCTGCTAGACAACACCGAACTGCACATTGAAGAGAACGAACGCGTCTGTCTGGTGGGCCGTAACGGTGCAGGTAAATCCACACTGATGAAAATCATCAACGGCGAACAGCCGCTGGATGATGGCCGCATTATTTATGAAACCGATCTGGTGGTTGCGCGTCTGCAACAGGATCCACCGCGTAACATCACCGGTTCGGTCTATGACTTCGTGGCTGAGGGCGTTGAAGAGCAGGCTGAGCATCTGAAAGCCTATCACGCCATTTCCCATGTGGTGATGGACGATCCAAGCGATAAAAACCTCAATGAGATGGCGCGTCTGCAGACTATTCTCGACCATCAGAATTTGTGGCAGCTGGAAAGTCGCATCCATGACGTGCTGGAGCAGATTGGTCTGCAGCCCGATACCGAACTGTCGTCGCTCTCTGGCGGCTGGCTGCGTAAAGCGGCGCTGGGCCGTGCGCTGGTCAGTAACCCGCGCGTGCTGATGCTGGATGAGCCAACCAACCACCTCGATATTGAAACCATCGACTGGCTGGAAACGTTCCTGAAGAACTTCACCGGCAGCATCATCTTTATTTCGCATGACCGTTCGTTTATCCGCAACATGGCGACACGTATCGTCGATCTCGACCGCGGCAAGCTGGTCTCCTGGCCGGGCAACTACGATCTCTATCTGGAAGGCAAAGAAGAAGCCTTGCGCGTTGAAGAGATGCAGAACGCAGAATTCGACCGCAAGCTTGCGCAGGAAGAGGTGTGGATCCGTCAGGGCATCAAAGCCCGTCGTACACGTAACGAAGGCCGTGTGCGTGCGCTGAAAGCGCTGCGTCGTGAGCATTCGGAACGTCGCGAAGTCATGGGCAAAGCCAACATGCAGGTGGGCGAAGCGTCCCGCTCCGGCAAAATTGTGTTTGAGCTGGAACATGTCGACTACGCGGTCGACGGCAAAGTGCTGGTGAAGGATTTCTCAACCCAGGTTCAGCGTGGCGACAAAATTGCGCTCATTGGACCGAACGGTTGCGGTAAAACCACCTTACTGCGTCTGATGCTGCAGCAATTAAAAGCGGATCATGGCCGCGTGCATTCCGGCACCAAGCTGGAAGTGGCCTACTTTGACCAGCATCGCGCTGAACTGGATCCGGATCGCACCGTGATGGACAACCTGGCCGAAGGCAAGCAGGAAGTGCTGGTTAACGGCAAACCGCGCCACGTGCTGGGCTATCTGCAGGACTTCCTGTTCCATCCTAAACGTGCCATGACGCCGGTGCGCGCACTTTCGGGTGGTGAACGTAACCGCCTGTTGCTGGCGCGTCTGTTCCTGCGTCCCAGCAACCTGATGATTCTGGATGAACCAACAAACGACCTCGACGTCGAAACGCTGGAACTACTGGAAGAGCTGATTGATGGTTATCAGGGCACCGTCTTACTGGTCAGTCACGATCGTCAGTTCGTCGACAATACCGTCACTGAGTGCTGGATTTTTGAAGGCAACGGCGAAATCGGCACCTTTGTGGGCGGTTATCACGATGCTCAGCAGCAGCGCGCCGCCTACCGTCAGCACAGAGCTGCCACACCCGCAAAAGCGACGGCTAATACCGCTAAGCCTGCCGCAGAGAAGAGTGATGCGAAGCGTAACGTAAATAAACTCAGCTACAACCTGGCGCGAGAGCTGGAACAGTTGCCGCAAAAACTGGAGCAGCTGGAGGCGCGCATCGGCGAACTGCAGGCGAAGATGAGTCACCCGGACTTCTTCAGTCAGGCACACGATCAGACACAGTCGGTGCTGGATAATCTGGCGCAGGCTGAGCAGGAGCTGGAAACCGCTTTTGCGCGCTGGGAAGAGCTTGAGTCACTGAAAAACGGCGCGTAGGGCAGGGCTAACGGATGTGTTCAGCAGTGAAAAGTAACGCGTGGATACTTTGTCCACAATGCGATTTAATGATTAAGCTGCCGGACATTCCCGTTGGCAGCCGTGCATCATGCCCGCGCTGCCACACCTCCCTGACGGCCAACTGGCACGAGCCGCGCAAACGACCGACGGGCTATGCGCTGGCAGCACTCTTTATGCTGCTGCTGGCGAATCTGTTTCCTTTCGTCTCAATGAAAGTTGCGGGGCTGACCAGCCAGATTACACTTTCGCAGATCCCCAAGGTCATGGTGACGGAAGATTACAGCAGCCTGGCGACGCTGTTCCTGCTCTTTGTGCAGGCGGTCCCGGCTTTCTGCATGATCACCATTATACTGCTGGTCAATCCGGTTCCTTTTCCAACCCGACTTAAAATTGGTCTGGCACGCATCCTGTTTCAGCTGCGTAACTGGGGCATGGCAGAAATTTTTATGGCGGGCGTGCTGGTCAGCTTCGTCAAACTGATGGCCTACGGTGAGATTGGCCTGGAGACCAGTTTCTGGCCGTGGGTGTTGTTTTGTCTGTTACAACTTCGGGCCTTTCAGTGCGTTGACCGGCGCGAGTTGTGGGAGAGTCTCTCCCCCCGACCCGCGCTACCTCATCTGCCCGAAGTGGGCATCAGTGGTTTAGAGCAGGGCCTGCGTTCCTGCCCATGCTGTACGGCCATTCTGCCTGAAGCTGAGCATACCTGTCCGCGCTGCGGCGTAACGGCGCAGGCGCGACGAAAGCACAGCCTGCAGTGGACGCTGGCGCTGTTGTTTACCTCCATACTGCTTTATATCCCCGCCAACCTGTTGCCGATCATGGTGACGGAAACCCTCGGCACAGCGTATCCCTCTAATATTATGGCGGGGGTGATTGTGCTGTGGGATGACGGTTCTTATCCGGTAGCGCTGGTGATTTTTATCGCCAGCATTATGGTGCCTACGCTAAAAATGCTGGCGATTGGCTGGCTCTGCTGGGATGCCAGCGGGCGCGGACGGCGTGACAGCCACAGGATGCACAAAATTTATGAAGTGGTTGAATTTGTTGGCCGCTGGTCAATGATTGACGTGTTTGTGATTGCCGTGCTCTCTGCGCTGGTGCGTATGGGGCAATTAATGAATGTTTATCCCGCGTGGGGGGCAGTACTGTTTGCGATGGTGGTGATTATCACCATGATTGCTGCCATGACCTTTGACCCGCGATTAACTTGGGATCGTGTACGCGAAAACAATATGAAGGAGTCGCGCCTTGACGGAAACTAACCACGGCCATGCAAAGGTGGAACAGATTAAGCGCTGGTCGCCGGTCTGGATTGTCCCCATCGTTACGCTGTTAATTGGCGGGTGGATCCTGTTCTACCATTTCAGCCATCAGGGGCCTGAAGTCACCTTAATCACCGAAAACGCCGAAGGCATTGTTGCGGGTAAAACCACAATTAAAAGTCGCAGCGTGGATGTCGGTATCGTGGAGAGCGCGGTGTTAAGCGACGATCTCCACCATGTAGAAATTAAGGCCCGTCTTAATGCGGGTATGGGAAAACTGCTGCATAAAGACAGTGTTTTCTGGGTAGTGAAACCGCAAATAGGACGTGAAGGCATCAGCGGGCTGGGAACGCTGCTGTCAGGTGCCTACATTGAATTACAGCCCGGCACCAAAAGTGAAGCGCCAGAACAGTTTAACCTGCTCGATGCCCCTCCTTTAGCGCCGCCAGATGCGAAAGGTATCCGCATTATTCTCGACAGCAAAAAAGCGGGTCAGCTTAATCCGGGCGATCCGGTGCTGTTCCGCGGCTATCGCGTCGGTACGGTTGAGACCAGCGTTTTTGATACTGATAAACGTATGATGACCTATCAGCTGTTTGTCGCTGCGCCTTACGACCGCCTGGTTACGACCAACGTGCGTTTCTGGAAGGACAGCGGTATCGCCGTGGATATGTCTGCCTCTGGCATGCGCGTAGAAATGGGTTCGCTCACGACGCTCTTCAGTGGTGGCGTCAGTTTTGATGTGCCGGATGGCTGGGAACTGGGTGAGCCTGCGCAGAACAAATCTGATTATCATCTGTTTGACGATCAGCGCAGTATTCAGGACTCACTTTATACCAACCATATTGATTACCTGATGTTCTTCACCGACTCGATTCGTGGTCTTCAGGCAGGCGCGCCGGTTGAGTTCCGGGGTATTCGTCTGGGTACCGTTTCTGAAGCGCCATTGATGAAAGCAGGCCTGGATCAGGCGCTGAATAATGATTACCGCGTACCGGTACTGATTCGTATTGAGCCGGATCGCTTTATCAGCCGGCTGGGTGAAAATTTCGATCTTGAACAGCATCTGCAGGATGGTAAGAAACGCGGTCTGCGTGCCACGCTGAAAACGGGCAACCTGCTGTCGGGCGCACTCTATGTCGATCTCGACTTCTATGACAATGCGCCAGCCTATAAAGGACCACAGAAAGTCTCTGGCTATGAAGTGATCCCAACGGTCAGTGGTGGCCTGAGCCAGATTCAGCAGAAGCTGATGGCGGCACTGGATAAAATCAACAGTCTTCCACTGAACGGCATGGTTAACGAAGCCACAGGTACACTGAAAGAGAGCCAGAAAACGATGCGTGATCTGCAGCGCACCATCGACAACATCAACAAAGTCACTGGCAGTCCGGCGATGAAAACGCTGCCGGAAGATCTGCAGCAGACATTGCGCGAGCTGAACCGCAGCATGAAGGGCCTGCAGCCAGGTTCGCCAGCCTACACCAAAGTGGTAGGCGATATGCAGCGACTGGATCAGGTACTGCGTGAACTTCAGCCGGTACTGAGAACGCTCAACAATAAGAGCAATGCGCTGGTATTTGAGGCGAAACCGGGACAGGATCCCCAGCCGAAGAGGGCGAAACAGTGAAGAAAGGATTGATACTTTGTGCCGCGCTGGTGTTAAGTGCGTGCAGTAGCAGCGTTGACAATACCTGGTATCAGCTGCCCTCCGGGGCGGCATCCATGCAGGTCAGCAGCAGCCAGCTGAATGAAGCGCAGCCGATGCTGTGGGTGCAGCAGGTGACGGTGCCGGATTATCTGGCAGGCAATGGACTGGTTTATCAGACCAGCGATGTCAAATATGTCATCGCCACAAATAATCTCTGGGCCAGTCCGCTCGATCAGCAGTTGCAGCAGACGCTGATCACTAACCTGAGCAAGGCGTTACCAGGCCGGCTGGTGGCCGGTTCACCGTTAGGTGCGCAACACGATACGCTTAACGTGACGGTCACCGGCTTCCAGGGACGTTACGATGGCAAAGCGATCGTCAGTGGTGAATGGACGCTGGAACATCAGGGCCGTCTGACTAAGCAGGCGTTTAATCTGGTTCTGCCGCAAACCGAAGATGGCTATGATGCTATGGTCCGCACGCTGGCGGCGGGCTGGCAACAGACTGCGCAGAAGATTGCCAACAGTGTGGTTGCGTTAAATTAAGATTAATGTGAATAAATAAGCTAAGCCCCTGTCCGGTTGTCGTGATTTTTCGACGCCGGCCAGGGGCTTTTTTATTAGCTTAATCAGAGAGATGGTGTTGATGTGTGCATCACAAAACGCCGTTATTTTTACCGATTAAGGTCACATTTATGACACTGGCATGAAGATTGAGCATTGATCTTTGGATTCGCAGGAGGTAGAACATAAGGGTGGTTGAACATTAAATCACCACTTTTCTTTCCACCAGATTCCACAGACCTTACATGAGGGACACGGAGTATGAAGAGACAGAAACGAGACCGCCTCGAACGCGCCCATTCACGTGGTTATCAGGCAGGCATTACTGGACGCTCAAAAGAGATGTGTCCGTATCAGTTGATTGACGCTAAGTCTCACTGGTTGGGAGGTTGGCGACAAGCCATGGAGGACAGGTCGGTAGCTGCATAACCGGATGTCACTGAAAAGGGAATATAACCTCCGCCATGCGCGGAGGTTTTTGTTTCCGGAGGAAACGCTTAGAAAGCGGCGGTATCTTTAAACAGGCCGACTTTCAGATCGCTGGCGGTATAGATCAGATTACCGTCAACCAGCACTTCACCATCTGCCACGCCCATCACCAGTTTACGGTTGATCACGCGTTTGAAGTGAATGCGGTAAGTAACTTTCTTCGCTTCTGGCAACACCTGACCGGTGAATTTCACTTCACCCACGCCCAGTGCACGGCCTTTACCTTCGCCGCCCAGCCAGCCCAGATAGAAACCAACCAGCTGCCACATGGCATCCAGGCCCAGGCAGCCCGGCATCACCGGATCGCCAATGAAGTGGCAACCGAAGAACCAGAGATCGGGATTGATATCCAGCTCCGCTTCAACAAAGCCTTTGTCATATTTGCCGCCGTCTTCGGTCATTTTGACCACGCGGTCCATCATCAGCATGTTGCCGGATGGAAGCGGCGGACCATTTTCGCCAAACAGTTCACCACGACCTGACAGAATCAGATCTTCTTTGGTATAGGATTCGCGTTTATCTACCATGTTTTCAATAAGCCTTGTTTTAGTGAATCACGAATATTAGCGAACAGTTGTACGCTGAGCAAATCGGATTAACGGTGGTTAAACCAGTTAAGCCAGCGCAGCGCCCAGGGACGTTGCGGACCGTCCGGCTGGTTGAACAGGCTAATGCGTTCCTGGATGGTATTCAGCAGGCAATCACCCAGACCATCCTCGGTACTCCAGATTTTCCCCGTCAGCAGCGGCAGTGCTTCCTCGGCCTGGTCAATGGCCCAGATGTGGAAGCGACCCTGCTCAACCGCCGTGACAACAGCCTGGTTCAGACTAAGATGACGCACATTGCAGGCAGGAATAATCACTCCCTGCTGGCCCGTCAGTTCTCGCTGATGGCAAATATCAAAGAAGCCTTCGATCTTCTCATTCAGCCCGCCCACAGGTTGCACGTTGCCGAATTGATCGACCGAGCCGGTGACAGCAATTTGCTGATTGATGGGCTGATTTGCCAATGCGCTTATTAAGGCACAGAGTTCAGCCAGCGAGGCGCTGTCACCATCCACTTCGGAATAAGATTGTTCAAACACCATTGAGGCCGAGAAGGGCAGTTGCTGATCAAGTTCCAGCTCGGCAGTGAGGTAAGCCTGCATAATCATCATACCTTTGGCATGGATATTCCCGCCCAGCTCCGCTTTGCGTTCGATATCCATGAACTCACCATCACCAGGATGGACCACGCAGGTAATGCGAGAAGTATCGCCCCAGGCGCGCGGGTGGCCAGGAAATTCCACCACTGACAGACCATTAATCTGACCGACAACTTCACCTTCGGTTTCAATCAGAATCTGCCGCAGCAGGATCTCATCACGCATCCGTTCATTGAGATAATTCTCGCGCCATAAGCGCGCTTCCAACGCATCACGTAGCGCTTCAGCATTGAGTTGTTCATCGCCCATCAGGGCTGACTCGCGCATCTGACGCTGGAGCCAGCGGGGACAAAGTGGCAGGGTATCCTGATCGCCGCTATAGCGAACGCCTTCTTTAATCAGCTCGGGCCAGAAGTCCTCTTCCGGCAGGGGCAGCCCCGCCTGCTGTGCCAGTTCTGCGTTCCAGCGACACCAGGCAAGCATGTCATCCTCATCCAGAATCTGAATATTCTCTTCAAACTCAGTATAGATGGCCATTTCGTGTGCTTCAGGGGCGAGCTCCTGAAAATCTGCCAGGGTTTCACGTTCGCCACACAGGACCAGATTGAGACTGAGTGGCAGAGGCGGAATGGAAACCGGCAGTGGCTGGCGTTCGTCCTGGGATGTCCACTCGACATAGCCCTGCTCAATACACTTTTTCAGGCGCAACCAGAGAATGGGCTGCGTCATCAGGCTTTGCAACGAAAGCACCAGCGTGCCGCCGTTAGCGCGATGTATCAGGCCCGGCTCGAGCTGGATGCGATCTTTATACTGGCGCACGCAGCCAAACAACTGTTCCATCTCAATCCACTCAGCAAAGTGAATACCACCCTGACTGGTGAACGGGCGTTGTGGATCGGAGGGAGGCTGGAGCGTGACATTATCTGCCATGATATGGTAGTCACCACCATACAGCGTGGTACTGTCGGCCATAACCCGTTGTGCGGCCTGGGCAATGAATGCCAGATAATCGCGATTTTCCTGGCTACGAACCAGCAGTAATGGGAACCCTTGCGTCTGATGGTGTAAATGCGCAAGTGCATTCAGCAAACGGGGCTGTACCGTTGCCAGAGCATCAGTTTCTTCATCAGCAATTCGGGAGAAAACGGATTGGTATTGCGCGCTATCCGGCTGTAAGGTCTGCCACGTAAGTTGGGTGCTGGTCAAAATAATCGCATTTGTCTGTATTAAGAAAAGCGAGATTATACAGGAATCACCCTTGTTAAGCACTGCAGACTTCCTGCTGAAGATGTGATGATGACAGCATGTTTTTCGTTGCTGCATCCGGGAAAAAAGCTGTTATTCTTAGTTCGTTACGTGATCACGATGAGATTCCGATGAAATACCAGCAACTCGAAAATCTTGAATGTGGATGGAAGTGGAAATACCTGGTGAAAAAACATCGGGAAGGTGAACTGATCACGCGTCACCTTGAATTAAGTGCGGCGCAGGCTGCAGTCGATAAGCTTCTGGCGATGGAAAATAATCCGGTCACGGTGAATGAATGGATCGCGGAACATATCCATTCTGATCTGGATAATCGGCTGAAACAGACTATCCGTGCCCGGCGAAAACGCCATTTCAATGCTGAACATCAGCACACCCGTAAAAAATCCATCGACCTTGAATATCTGGTCTGGCAACGACTGGCGGGACTGGCACAGCGGCGCGGCTGCACGCTTTCTGAAACAATTGTTCAGTTGATAGAAGATGCAGAACATAAAGAGAAATATGCCACTCAGATGTCCAGCCTGAAACAGGATTTGCAGGCGATCCTGGGTAATTCAGGCTCTGAAAGCGAGTAACGTAACGGGAGCAATGTCATCCCTGAACGCCTGATGCCAGCTTTATTACTGGCATAAAAAAACCCCGCCTTGGCGGGGTTTTTTATGACATGTAAACTTAAGCCTGTGGCTGAGTTACAACGTCTTTGATGCCTTTAACATCGATTTCTACGCGACGATCCGGAGACAGGCAATCGATCAGGGCATTACGGCCTTTCACGCTGTCACAGGTATTGCCGGTAACTGGGTTAGATTTACCCATGCCACGTGCAGAGATCTTGTTAGAAGGGATACCTTTAGAGACCAGGTAATCTACGACTGACTGAGCACGTTTCTCAGACAGTTTCTGGTTGTACTGCTCTGAACCGATGCGGTCGGTGAAGCCCAGTACGACAACGGAACCATCTTTAGGATCCATTGAGCTCAGCTGGCTGTACAGCTGATCCAGAGCCTGCTGGCCTTCTGGCTTCAGGGTAGATTTGTTGAAGGTGAACAGAACGTCAGACTTCAGAGTGAAACGCTTGGTTTCAACAACTGGCGCTGGTGCTGGAGCCGGAGCTGGCGCCGGAGCAGCGACGTCATCCTGACCGAAGCGGTATGAAACGCCTACGCTCAGCATGCCATTGTCTGGACGAGCACCAACGGTCTGTGCATCACCGATGTTGTTAACCCACTGGTAATCCAGACGGGTAGCCCAGTTCTGAGTCAGCGCATATTCAACACCAACTGCAGCCAGCGGAGATACGCCGGTGTCGTGGTCGCTGATGCGGCCAGTAGTTGGGTTAGTCTGCGTTGCATCTGCACGCCATACCATGCCGCCCAGACGAGTATACACGTCCAGATCGTCATTAATTGGGTAGCTCAGTTTAGCAGCCAGCTGAACGCCCTGTGCTTTGAATGCGCCGTTAGTCACATTGCCTTTATTAGGCATGCGACCCAGCCAGTCATAGCCCATCTCGAAGCCCAGGTATGGGTTTGCCTGATAACCAACGAACGCACCTGCGCCCAGCTGGCTTTCATGAGTTGGACCGTCATTGTTCTCGTAACCGTGACCGTAGTAGCCAGTGTCGTGATACTGAGACCAGCCCAGTTTAGCACCGGTGTACCAGGTGTTATCTTTCGGAGCGGCCTGCGCTACGGTAGCGAAGCCAGCCAGTGCCACTGCAATTGCGATAGCTGTCTTTTTCATTTTGCGCCTCGTTATCATCCAAATAGGCAATGAGCAAAAAGGTTGCTCTTGGTTTAAATCCTTCGCCGGGTCAAAACGCTCGCTTATGACTCTACCGCAAAAAACGGAGGTTATTGAGCACCCTGGCGAGCTAAAGTCTACAACGAGATTGGAAACTTACAAGTATGATGTGAGGCGCTACTGTAAAAAAACAGCGGTTTATACACAATTTCTAACAATTAGGATGGTCGTAACGTCGCAGCAAAAAGCCCAAAAAACCTGCTAACCCATTGTCACAGCTCGAACTAACAGAATCAGTGGTTTAGCGACAACTGATAAGAATAATAGCCTGGGAAACTTCTTATTTTTACTTAATGAAACAAATCCGACTGAATTTTTATCGCACTTTGCGGTCTCAGAGGCGCTTCCGTTGTCCCACTGGCCCGCAAAATCAAACCCAGCGCTTCACCCTCAGCTGCCGCATTTTCAAGTTGACGACGCTCATTTTCATCAAGATCGTACGGAATCCATGCCAGAACAACGCTGTAATTTCCCGTACGCAACGCTTTAACCATCGCCTCAACCGCATTCAGACGTTCAGAATCGGCGATATGCATACTTTTATCTAATGGTAAGCCTGATTCCTGCAACCAGGTGCGGTTCAGTTTATGTGCCGGTGTTAACCACAACTGCCAGCGTGACTGCTGACTCAGTTGCTGTAATAACGGCAACAGCATCATCTGCATCATACCGGGCTGCTCGCTGTAACGTAACTCAGTAATTCCACCACCCTGCGTGGACGGAACAGAAGAGGACGCATAATGATGAGCATAGCGTGCATTATTAGGATGTTGTGTTCGCATAAGTTAATCACCAGCAGTGGACTGTATGAATATACAGTACTGTCATCCTGGATAAAGATCAACCCAAATTTCTGAAAACGCCTCGCAAAAACGCGACAAGATTAGTTGAAGCACTATTTATTCATTGAACCCGCTGCCACTTTTTTTTATCTTCTAATTACCTGATACACAACGTAATTTACCAGATATTTCTTACATGGAGGTGGTGCAATGAAAAAGATTAACCCGGTTGTCGAGCGCTCCAGAGCGCACCTGGGCCCGTTGGGAACAATTGAGTCCCGGACCCAGTTTGGTGGCTATGCACTGGCTGTCGAAAGCGTGGTTTTCGCGTTAATTAATAAAGATGAACTCTACCTGCGGGCCAGTGAACCCTTGCGGGATTACATTACCGACCGTCCGCTCCAGCCCCTGATTTTTCGCAAACGGGGAAAGTCAGTGAAGCTTGATTACTTTCAGGTCGATGAAGCCTTATGGCGGGATCCTGACCATCTTCTGACGCTCTCCGCGGCCTCTTTAGAAACGGCACAGCGCGAGTTGCAGAACAGACAAGCCTCTCCGCGTTTGAAAGATCTGCCTAATCTCAGTGTACGCATGGAAGTCATGTTGTACGAGGCGGGCGTGATGAGTGTCAATCATCTTTACCAGATGGGAGCCAAACAGTGCTGGCTGAAGTTAAAAGCGATCAACCAGCACGTTGGATTTCAGACACTACTGGCGCTGCAGGGTGCAATTACGGGCCACCATGCGGCCGCACTGCCACTGGCCACCCGTGCCGAGCTGAATGCATGGTTTCAACGCACGCTTTTATCGAAACCAGACTTCAGAGGCGAAGAAGGCTAATCAGCAATAAGCGTGCGGCGCAGGCGAGCCACATCAGGCATTAAGGCTACCAGCAGTCCGAGTTGCTGAAGCACCAGCGGCGCACGCACATCCGCATCTGCGGCCAACTGGCTGATGCGATGAGCCAGTTGATGGCGCATTGTTTCAACATGCTCATCGCTGACTACGTCCGTCTGAAGCACATCCTCAACATAACAAACTGTATCATCCAGCAAGGTCAGCAGTTCTGGTGCCG
This sequence comes from Pantoea sp. ANP04, assembly GCF_041982285.1. NCBI lineage: Bacteria > Pseudomonadati > Pseudomonadota > Gammaproteobacteria > Enterobacterales > Erwiniaceae > Pantoea > Pantoea sp. ANP04. Next base: position 239,133 of record NZ_JAUTYS010000005.1, read on the forward strand.
TAATTTTGTCACGGTGCGCGCCGAGTGCAGAAATGTAACTCAGAAACGAGTGGTTTGAGCAAAGCAGCTGAAAAGCCGATTCGCGCAGTTTCTGACTGGTGCGACTTTCACTGCTCATGTTTGAAACCACGGATGCCAGCTCGGCATCTGCATTGTGTGCGTCACGGCGGGCAATGCGATAGGCGAGACGATTATCCTTGCCCTGATGATACTGTTCCATGATCGCATCCAGATAGCGGCAGTTCGCTTTCAGGGTTCGTTCAGCCACCGCCGGCAACTGACGAAAGCGCCAGTCTGGCCAGATAAACGCCACAGCCAGCCAGGCCAGTCCACAGCCGAGTAAGGTGTCCACTACGCGTGGCAGGGCGACCTCAAAGCCTTCCCCTAACAGGTTAAAGCAGAGCAGAACCAGCAATGTGATAAACAGCGTGGCCTGCGCATACTGTACCTGCCTGAAAGCGAAGAACAGCACGCCGGAAATCACAATCAGGATTAACTGCCCTTCAATTGAGGGCACCAGCCATAAAACGGGCAGACCAATAGCAATGCCCGCCAGTGTTCCGCCGATACGTAAGGCCAGTCGCCGCTGCGTTGCGTTGTAGTTGGGCTGGCAGACAAACAGGCTGGTCAGCAAAATCCAGTATCCCCGCTCGAGTCCGGTGATCTTAATGAAGCCATAGCCGATACAGAGCACGACTGACATGCGAACTGCATGCCGGAATAGCGCCGATGAGGGAGAGAGATGACGGCTAAAGCGCAGCCGGATGTCACTCCAGCCACTTAATCCTTCGCGTGACAGCAGATTATCGCTGTGCTGAGGATCTTCACCGGCCAGCGTCTGTTCAGATTCGATGGAGGCAAGGTGGGCATCGATGGCGCGCAGATTGCGCAGCAGCCAGAACAGGGCACGGGTATGCTCGGCCTCAGGCTCGTGCTTCTCCAGCCGTTCAATTGCTTTTTGTAATCGTTCAAACGCGCGCTCAAATCGACTGTCATGCACCCATCTTTCACGCACCAGAATGCAGTGTGCCAGCTGGCGACAGGCTTGTGCCTGCATGTTAAGAAGACGCTGGAAGCGAAACAGAATTTCGTTATAGCGCCAGTCACCGCGCAGCAGATGATATTGCAAATGGGACGAGCTGGCCCGTTCATGAATGTCCTGCGCCACAAAATAGTAGTGCAGACTACGGCGGGTGCCGCGCGACCCGCGATCGCCACGCAGTCGACTCTGCAGCGTAGTTTTGGTCAGGTTGAGCTGCGCCACTAACTGGCTGTTGACCATCGCCGCATCGATAAACGCGGCGTCATCCTGCTCACCAGCATCCGGATCGAAGAGATTCGCTTTGGCATCCAGGTAACGCGCCAGTTGTGAAAAGCTGCCAGCCAGCTGTTCCTGCACCGGCCGGACCGGAAACATCAGATGACCCAGCAGCGTCAGCAGGTTGTACCACAGCGCGCCGACCAGCAGCAGCATCGGCTGCATATACCACTGACTGAACAGCCCGATGCCGAGCATGGTATAGACCGCAATCAGCAGCGCACCAAACGCGATAGTGGCGTAGCGCTGGCCCAGGGCACCCAGCAGAATAAAGCCCCATGTCGAGATCGCCAGCCCGACAATAAAGGCGAACGGATAGGGAAACAGGAGTTCTACTGAAACGGAGGCGATGCAGAAGCAAAGCAGGGTAATCAGCAGATTCTTCAGACGACCGGCCAGGCGATCATCAAGATCGGCCAGCGCAGCCGCGACCACCCCCAGCGTTAAGGGAATCGTCCACTCAATCTGATGCAGCCACCAGGGGATGGCAGCGCAGCCACTCAGCGCAAACAAAATCCGCAGCAGATAGCGCCACGTACTATTAAACAGATATTTTCGCCAGCCAGGCACTGCATCCGACATCATATTAATAGCGGCGGGCATTGGCTTCGCGCGCGGCGCGCGCCTCTTCCACGGACACCACGCGGCGTCCAACCGGCCAGAGGGCGATAGCGGCAATCTTAAAGTTCGCAATCCCTGTTGGAATACCGATGATGCTGATGCATTGCACAATCCCCACCGAGATATGTGAAAGGCAGAGCCACCAGCCAAAGAAAATCAGCCAGAAAATATTCAGGAAAGTTCCGCCGGTATTCAGAATATGACTCTTACTTTCAGGACGAAGCACATCGACATGCACCGCCTCGTTGCCAAACGGCAGCAGCGAGAGCTTTGTAATTTCCCAGCAGGAGCGGGTCAGTGGCAGGGTAAAAATCAGCACGACACTGATTAACGTGGCAAACAGCCAGCTCAGCGTGGTGAAAAAGCCACCCAGGACAAAATTAAGAATATTTAAAACGGTGCGCATGATCGTCTTTTCCTTTTGCATTCCGCAAGATGTGACGCCAAGTTTAGCTTGTTTTAAAAAACATCATTTAACAACAGTAACTTGGCAATAAAAACAGTTAGTTAAGTTAATTTTAAGTGCAGGGGAATGCAGTGTTATGAATCCTCTGCTGCCACATTGCTGCCACTATAACCCGCGATAGGGTTGAGCTGTGCAGCCTCTTCAAGATGATCTGGTGCGAAGTGTGCGTACCTCATAGTTTCACGAATGTTTGCATGACCCAGTATCCGCTGCAGTACTAAGATGTTGCCTCCATTCATCATAAAATGGCTCGCGAATGTGTGCCGGAGCACATGCGTATTTTGACCATCAGCTAACTGGATATTGGCAATGTTAAGCATTTCACTGAAAGCCTTATAGCAAGGCTGAAACATTTTATCTTTCAGGGGTGAAAGCTCATCATAAAGCCACCGTGGTATAGGGACGGTTCGGTTTTTGCCGCCTTTGGTTTTTATAAACGTGAGCTTATAAGGTGACAACTGGGAACGGGTTAGGTTCTCGGCTTCGCGCCATCTGGCCCCTGTTGCCAGGCAGATTTTAACGATTAGTGTAAGGTTGATGTTGCCAAATGAATCACAGGCCCCAAGCAGTGTTTTGATCTGTCCGTCAGTTAACCAGGACATCTCTTTTTCTTTTTCCTTGAACGGCCGAACTCCATCAAGAGGGTTAGGTAGCTTCCACTCTCCGAGTCGGCGCAACTCGTTGAATACAGCTTCGAGGTAGTACTGTTCGCGGTTTACGGTAATGGGTTGCGCTATCCATTTCTGAGGGTTGGCATGATAACCATTGTCAATTTTCCCGCTTAACCGCTGGTCGCGATAATGCGCCCAATCTTTAGTTGTTATCCTCGAAGCAATTGGATCACCCATACCCCTGCAAACAATGTTCAACTTTGCAAGACGCAGTTTGCTTGCTGTCAGTGACTGCCCGTGTAGGTTGTGCCAAAGCTGGATCAGTTCGCTTAGCTTCCGGCGATCCTCTTTTTCACCGAGCCAGGGCTTATCTTCGGTCTTCTTTCTTTCATAATCCTCATAAGCCTCGGCCTCACCTTTAGTGTTAAATTGCTTACGGATACGCTTTCCATCCCTACCGTTGGGGAATATCTGCGCGAGCCATTTGCCATTTTTTTGTTTAGTAACAGTCATAGTGAGAACCGAGGTAAATTACTTATTGATCACAAAGGCTATTGCCAGCGTCAAGAATTGGGCTGATGCTTTTCTTGACCCCTTTATAATTTGGGTCGTTAGCCCATACGGTGCTTATATCTTCACCTTCCATTTTGCCGGACTTGACTGCATCTTTGGCGCTGCCATTAACAGGATATCGGTCATCAGTTTCAGTGTTATAAACGAAAATGAAACGTTTATTTATGCAAGACACTTTGGCCTTATCAAAAGTAAGGGGCCATTCCCCACCTAATTTTGACGAATCCAAATCAACTGACTTTTCAGCTGCGTTAATTGTTGATGCAGCAAAGAGACATGTTGTGGCAATTAATAACTTTTTCATTCCAATCCCTAAACGTGTTTTTCCAGAGTAAATAATACCGCACCAAATGGGGTGACGTCTGATGCACCACATTCAAACGAGACATTTGGATTGGTTAGTTTAATTTTTCCACCGGGTAGGCGAGAGATATCATACACATCATAGGAGTCATCAATATTAACGAACCAGCGACCATTTGCGATGTTCTTAGCCTCTGTATTCACTAGCCATGAGTGACCAACACCATCAATAAACACTAAGCAATCTTTATCGACTGTGGAAAGCGCCGGATCCATAAGCCAGTTTCCTGCGTCAATCAGAACGCCCGACACTAATTTTTTCTTCGGAATACTTATTGATGATGTGACAACTTCGGGCTGACTATCGAACATCTCACCTTTACCAGTTGCTAACCATCTGAGAGACACGCCTGTGTCTAGCGCGCATGCAACTACTACATCTCCGGGGAAATATTCCCTGCGGATCCATGTGCTGATTGTGCCAGAAGAGATATCAAGTAAATCGCCCAGCTCCTTTTGCATGGTAAAGCCGTAGGCATCTAATAGGCGACGTAAGACATGCTTGCCACCGTTAGCCATAACTTCTTCATAGGCATCCTTGCCTTTAAGTTGAGGCTTAGAATCACGAAAATTTGCATTTGCAAGATTGCCAGTAATCAGCCAATTGATATCCGCGCCAGTCTCTATGCAGCAGCGAACAACGATCGTGCCAGGTATTGTGTCACGCTGCACCCAACCGCTAACGCTGTGCTTAGCAATGCCCAATACATCAGCCAAATCCTTCTGCATTTTAACGCCGTATGCAGACATGATGCGCTCCAAAACCCCGCCAGACGCATCTATCTTCCAGCTACCGCCCTGTTCATCGGACATAAGAAAGCACCACCAGTATCCATAAAGTTATTTACAGGTAATTTTTAACGATCTATAGTGACGCTCATCGACCAAGATGCACATCACTGCACCATATTTCACACAACCGGAGATAATGCGATATGAAAGATGCAAAAGCAACTTTGACGCATGAGTTAGAGAATTCACAAAACCAAGTCGGCGCTTTCACCGATTCTCAAATCAACGCTATCGTCTCAGCCTTACTGCCGAGCTTGCAGAGGATGATTGGATCTGCAATGGCTGAAACAATGAGCGTTCCTGACTTTGCTGCAATGCGAGGCGTCAGCGAGCGCCTTGTGTGGCAGTGGCTTGATGAAGGCGTACTTTTAAAAGCTCCGACTAAAGATTTTGCCAATAAAGAAAAGGCCGAAAAACGCAGCAAAGCCCTCATCAATGTCAAAGCATGGCGCGACAAACTCACCCAGCAGGCTGTGGACTGTCGTTATATCGATGCCTGCACCTCGCAATCTCTTAACTGATTTCGATTATTCAAGTTGAGCAAGGGAATAGCCATGTTTGATTTTAAGACCTCCACCCATACCCACTATGACGACGCCTGTCGCAAGTTCGCGCTAACGCACAACATGGCTGAACTGGCACATCGTGCAGGCATGAAAGTGCAAACTTTGCGTAACAAGCTCAACCCGGATCAATTGCATCAACTTACCGCTTCTGAAGTGCTGCTACTTACTGACCTGACTGAAGATGCCACGCTGATGGATGGGATGCTGGCGCAGTTGCAGTGCATGCCATGCGTACCGGTTAATGAACTGGCAAAAGACAAGTTTCAGTCTTATGTGCTGAAAGCGACTGCTGAAGTCGGAAGCATGGCCGCCAGTGCCGCAAACCCGGAGCGGATAACTGCAACATGCCGCCGCAGTATTCTGGAGGCTGCAAACACTGGTATTCGCTGCATGATGCTGGCCGCGCTGACCGTGCAGGCCCGCGTTCACTCTAACCCGACCTTAGCCTCAACCGTTGACGCTATCAGCGGGCTGGGTGCTTCGATTGGTATCAGCTGAGGGCGCACGATGATTTCATTTGCGGCACACCTCAAGCGCCAGAGTCCGTCAATGTCTTACGGAAATGGCTGGATCATGGGAGAAAATGGAAGGCCCTGGCATCCATGTAAAAACCAGCAAGAGCTGCTGAAAAGTATCACTACAAAACGCGACGGATATTCACACCGCCTGCGCCGTATTTTTGGTCGCTAATATGAAAGTTTTATGGGAAGTACCAAAGCAACATGAGCCAGCCAGCTTTTCCAAAATTCATTTAATGGGCGCTCGCGTTGATAAGATTCAGCCAATGACGTTTGATGAATTTCGTAAAAAATGGCGTCAGATGCGTGACAATAACGCTAACGCCGCATTGCGTTATTTTAATCATCAGAATGATGAGTTTAAATTCTGTGTGCTTACGCTGGCAAACCGAGAAAATCCTAAAAGTTTTAAGCCGGATGAAATAGGAAGGCCGTTTCAATATTTTGAAGAGGACCGCAGGAGGCTAATTATTATTGCCATGAATAAGATGGCGCGATGGGGCGGCATTTTACCCCGTCAGTTTTCAACCGCAGACTGTTTTTTACCTGAGTAAATAAAATTCAAAAATCAATGGCGTAAACCCGCCGGGCATTCTTTTGCCTAAATTTTGGAGAAAGTTAAATGAGAAATGTCGAGACACTTAAATTTGATGCTGACACTGAAGCGCTGGCAGCAATTATCACTAAGGCGCGGATCGAGGAGCGCAAAGACCGTGCACTGGTTGTTTCGGAGCGCTTGGTCGAGATTGCGCTGCACGTTCATCAGCAGGGGCTTTCCGGTATTGAAGCCGCCGACCTGATCCGCCGTGAGGCTGAGCGCTACCAGAACGAATCAAAGGAGCTGCACTGATGGCCGACTCAATGGACATGGCGCAGGCTCGCGCCGATGAGCTGCTGGCACGCAATATCGCCAGCGTGGTTAACCGCCCGGTCAGTGTGGCGGCTTCATTCTGTGAAGATTGCGACGCGCCAATCCCGGAGAAGCGCCGCCGCGCCGTGAGTGGCGTAACTCGCTGTGTCAGCTGTCAGGACGTGGCTGAAATGCGCGCGAAAGTTTCCAAAGGCGGTGCCGTATGAGCACAATCCTGAAATGGGCGGGAAATAAAACCCGCGTAATGCCGGAGCTGCTGGCGCACCTGCCTGAAGGTAACCGCCTGATCGAACCCTTCGCCGGTTCCTGCGCAGTAATGATGAATACCGATTACCCGGCCTATCTGGTAGCAGATATTAATCCTGACCTGATTAACCTCTACCGTCAGATAAAGGAGCATACCCGTCCGTTTATCGTCGTGGCAGCGAGCCTGTTTAATCAGAACACGACCGGTGAAGGCTATTACACCATCCGTGAGGCATTCAATCATAATCCGGCGCTGCCTCTACTGGAGCGCGCCGCTTATTTCCTGTACCTGAACCGCAATGGCTATCGCGGCCTTTGCCGCTACAACAAGCGCGGTGAATTTAATATCCCGTTCGGTAATTACGCAGAGCCGCTTTTTCCGCTGGCTGAGATAGAGGCATTTGCCGAGAAAGCCCAGCGCGCGACATTCATCTGCGCCGACTTCCGCGAAACGCTGCGCCTGACCAAAGCTGGCGATGTGGTCTACTGCGATCCACCGTATGACGGCACGTTTTCGGACTATCACTCTGCCGGTTTTGGAAAAGATGAGCATCATGATCTGGTCAGCATGCTGCTCGACGTCTCGGAGCGCTGCCCGGTTATAGTTTCAAACAGCGACACGCTTTACACGCGCAGCATTCTTCGAGATTTCCGTATTAACTGCATCAGCGTCGCCCGCTCGGTTGGCGTTGCCGCAGGTAAGAGCAAGCGCGCCTCGGAAATTATCGCCGTTCGCCATCCTGTAGCCGCGCCTGTGTGGTCTGGCTTTGATCCGGCCGCAGGTGCTGACTGGTCTGCAGAAGTGCAGGCGTCCCGATGATTCAGGAATACGCTTACCCGTGGAATGCTCCACGGGAAGCCATTGCCAGCCCGTACCCCACCTATGAGGAAATGCACAGCCGCAGTCAGATGATTGCGGCTTTAGTGCGTGCACAGGAATTACTCGAAAAGCAGCCGACCCTGATACAGCTCGACGTAAAACGCCGTGTCAGTGATCTGGAAAAGACACAGGGAACAGCCCGCGCCAATGCGTACTTAACGAAAACTTTCGTTGAGCGCACATTGCCACGCGTTGAAACCGTTAACGCTCAATATCGCCTCGGTGAAATGAGTCACGGCACGTTTAACCTGCTGGCAGGTAATGCCACTAAACAGGCAGGCGCGGCCAGCGCGGGCGGCACTCTTTGGGAGCTGATGCGCCGCTTTAACCGTCTGCCTGATATGGCTCGCGCCGACGTCGATTTGCTTGCCGGGGATGTGGCTAATTTCATTCTCGCCGAGCTGGTACAGGCACACGAGCAGGCCAGCGACGAGTCAGATTATAAATACACGCACCGCGTTTACATGACGGCCGCCACCATTACCCGCGAGCTGAGCCAGACCCCGCCACTATGGGATAAAGTAACGTCACGGCTGTTTGACCCGGAGGAAGTTACCCCGGCGATCATGCGTATGCAGACGGAAAAATGGTGGAAAGGCCGACTGCGCCGCGTGGCCTCATCATGGCGTGAACATCTTCAGATTGCCCTGGCTAACGTCAGCAAAAAGCACACCCCCTACGCCAGCAGCATGACCGTTTCAGAGTGGCGCGAGCAGAAGCGCCGCACCCGTGAATTTTTGAAGGGAATGGAGCTGGAAGACGAGGAAGGCAACCGCATCAGCCTGATCGAGAAATACGACGGCAGTGTGGCCAACCCGGCGATCCGCCGCTGCGAGCTGATGACCCGCATTCGTGGCTTTGAAAACATCTGCAATGAAATGGGCTTTATAGGCGAGTTCTACACGCTGACCGCTCCGGCTCGCTATCACGCCACAATCAAAACCGGGCACCGTAACCGCAAATGGAATGGTGCCAGCCCGGCCGATACGCAGCGTTATCTATGCAGCGTCTGGCAGAAAATCCGAGCCAAGCTGCACCGAGAAGAAATCCGCATTTTCGGGATCCGTGTTGCTGAGCCTCATCATGATGCGACCCCACACTGGCACATGCTCATGTTTATGCGCCCGGAGCAGGCTGAGCGCGTGCGCGAAATTATGCGCGATTATGCCTGGCAGGAAGATAGCAGCGAGCTGACGACAGACAAGGCCCGTAAGGCCCGCTTTCACGCCGAGGCTATCGATCCAGAGAAAGGCAGCGCAACGGGTTACGTTGCTAAATATATTTCCAAAAATATTGATGGTTATGCACTGGATGGTGAGACAGACGACGAGAGCGGAAAAGATCTGAAGGAAACATCTTCGGCCGTTTCTGCCTGGGCGGCACGCTGGCACATCCGGCAGTTTCAGTTTGTGGGCGGTGCGCCGGTCACGGTTTACCGTGAGCTGCGCCGCATGGCAGACAGCGAAACCGCGCACGGCCTGAGCGTTGAGTTTGCGGCCGCGCATGATGCAGCCGACGCAGGAGACTGGGCCGGATACGTTAACGCGCAGGGCGGGCCGTTCGTGCGCCGCGACGATCTGGCTGTGCGCACCTGGTATCAGGCAAGCGAAGATGTGAATGAGTACGGTGAGGAAACCGTGCGCATCAAGGGTGTTTACGCAACCGAAGTTGGCGACGATACGCCAATTTTAACCCGTCTGATGCAATGGAAGATTGTCCCTAAACGTGCCGTTGATTTGGGTTTTGAATTTAAGGACGCGTCTGCGTCCTCTCGGAGTTCTGTCAATAACTGTACGAGAGGTTTGAGATCTGAGGATTCGAACCCGCCGGAAAGTTTCGAAAAAATCGACCTGGACGGCATGAGCAGGAAGGAACGGCGTCAGCTTTTAAGCCGGATAAGGGCGCAGAAGCCAGAAAAGCGGCATCTGAAGCTGAGGCGGTCTGACAAAATCGAAGCTGCGTGCGACAACGTAATAGCCCAGGTGAGAGATTTAAGCGGTGAAACCATCAGTCGCGGGATGGCCGTGCGTCTGATTGGCGGCACGCAGACTAAAATCGCTGGTCAAACATTCCGCAGCTTACCTGATGGAGAACTGGCCCGGCCAATACTGGAGCCGAGAAAGACAAGCGTATTAGAACGTTTTAACCGTTTAGCAGAAAATGTTCGTACAAAAAAAGGCTTTTAAGGCGTTGAATTAGCAATCCTTAGATGTCCGATGGATAGCTCTTTAAGTTTTATTGTTATCTTAATTTTTAGTTGCGTCTTAAATAAAATTGTTAGGTATCAGCCAGATAAAAAGGTTTTTGATGTGGATATTTTTCTTTCTTAATTTATAAGTGCTATGCTACTGTATAAATACACAGTACAAATTGGGGAGGGAAAATGACGGTTCAGGAATCAAACCAGATACATAAGAAAATGGCGTGCGTGCAATTTATTGCGGAGGTTTCATTAATCGCAAACTGCAAGCCGTCAGACCTGAAACTGGCACTCACCATTATTGCCGAATTGGCAAACTCGGAAACCCGCCAGGATGCTGGCGAGGAAATCTTTTACGCTGCAGATTAAGGATTGATATGCGTATTGAAATTACACTCGATAAAAATCATAAGGTAAGCCAGTCAGTAATTGATGCTTTCGATACTGAGGTTAAGAGGCGCGTAACTGCGCTGTTTCCTGATGCAGTGGTGCAGGTGAGGCAGGGTAGTTACACCAAAATTGAAATGCCTGGTGTAAAAGTTGACGAAGACCGGCGCAGGATAAATGACCTGCTACAGAACGTCTGGGAAGATGACAGCTGGCTGCACTGATAACCGGGCTGATGCCAAAATCTTGATTTTGGTGGCGGCGCGGTTGAACAACGAGCATTGCGAGGCGTTAGCAAATGGCCGGAAAAGATACTGATTATCAGATCGTTTACCGTGGGGATTGCCTTGAATACTTCCATTCCGGCGGCTGGGTATTTTTTCAGCGTCCTAAAGAGGCTGGCGGGGGGTTCTGGCTGGGCAGGACTTACGATTTCGTTTTTATGATCGAGTTACCGCGACCTGTTTCACTTCGTGAGGGCATCATTTATCTGCAGGAACTGCGCTATGTAAGTGCTTCATCCTCCGAATTTTCACGCAATGAAACCCGCAAATGAGCTATGCATGCATAACGTGCATGGATCCGCATTAATTTTTAGAGCACTGAAACACCCTGCAGCGCCAGTAATGGCGCTGTTTTGCTATGTGAATGCAACTGCATTAAAAGCGATGCATAAAGCGGGCAGGCGTGGCGGGGATAGCATTGCGCGCCACGCCTGCAAACATGTATAACTAATGTATGAATAAGTATGCCTTTCGACTGGATAGATTTGACAAATGTTTAAAGGTAGCTAATTTATAAGAAAATACTGTTTAATTATCATTTACAAAGGAATAGTTATGATATCTCCTGCATACACAGCCTGCATTGGAATAATTGAAGGTAATTCAGTTTTACCTCTTGGGTCTGGTTTTTTTATTGATAACAATAGAGTGGTGACGGCAAGGCATGTTATATCTGGTAGGTCTGGTAAAATAGTGGTTATCCCTTCTTATATTAATGATATAAATGAATATCAGGATACTACGGAAAAAAAAGTTAACCCGTTTCTTGCAACAGTAATGGAGGAAGACCCGGTTAAGGATTTGTGCATATTAAAAACAGAAGTTGATGTTATTAATGGGCCAAAGTTAAATCTTACCGGATTTGATGGGGTTGTTGTGGGCGAGGAGGTTCATGTAATTGGTTACCCTCATTGTGGCGATGGAAGGCGAGTATTAACTTTGCATAAGGCCCATATAGGAGCAAAGGTTCTCTTAAATTCCAGCGGCCTTAAAACTAAATTCGCCATCATCAACACTCAGACGAGGCCGGGACAGTCTGGCTCTCCAGTTGTTTCAACGAAAAACAATTCTGTTGTAGGAATTTTGATCGGCGCATATGCGAATCTCAGCGGTGGTTATGTCACTATGGGAGATATAAATCCAATGGAACTCCACCAAACCACGCAATGCATCTCCGCCGAGTATGTTAAGGATATGTTATGATACAATTGCCCATTGAATCTGCTGATACATGGCTTTCAACATTGAAGCCATACCAGAGAGTAGCTATTGATGAGTTTTTGCAGAATGGAGATGAAGAAGACGCTATTGATAAATGGTTGAGCTCCAATGGCGCAGCAAATACATCAAAGTTTGGAGCTGGCCAAACTCAAAATACATTTAGAGGTGAGTTTTCCAAGCTTTTTTGGAGTGAGTTTAGATGTTTAATATGTGGTGATGATAAGTACAAAGAAGAAGTTAAAACCTTCAATAATCTACTAGATGAAAATAGAGGCAAAATTGTTGGCGTGTTATCAACTATCTTGGCGGGAGTGTTTGGGGTGACTGCTATTTTCATAGCTCCTGTAATTGTGCTGGCAATTATAAGTGTAACCAAGGTGGGTGTTAACGCATGGTGCAACATGCCTACTGAAACTAGTTAATCGCATAAGGTCAGGGTGAGCCCTGACCTTCACAATTAAATTAATTTGTAGTCATTAAATATAATCACCTCTTGCCCAATCCAATTATTGAGCTCCTTCATCCGCTCCTGCAGCGGTGTCAGCTCATTACGCACAAATACCTGAGACGCTTTCACCGCGTCGCCGAACCCGCCGGAGTTGTCCGGGATAATTCCCATCATCTGCGGCGGTACGCGGTGTGCGCTTAGCAGGTCGTCGCGGCTGGCCTTCTTGATGTTAAAGAAGTCGTCTTTCGTCGCCACTTCACTGAGCGGCAGAATCTTTATACCGTCCGGCTTTCCGTTCGGCGCGTACATGAACAGATTGCGGAAGTTACCCAGGCCTTTCGTGTCGCGCATCGCCTGCCGCATCCGGTCAACGTCGCTGCTGCTCTGCGCCGCATCGGTCATGTAAAGGATATAACCGGCGTGCGCGCCGTTCTGGTAATACTTGCGGCGGAACAGCGTCGCCGCCTCATTCAGCCAGGCGGAGTTAAGCGCGCTGAGGTATTCCGGCAGGCCGTACAGCTCCTGATTAATATCCGGCTCCAGCAGATGAAACACGCTGCCGGCCGAAAACTCATGCGGCTCTTTCCAGTCATTCACAAACCAGTAAACACCATCCTTAACGCCTCTGCGGGTGAATTTGGCCGGTGTGGTTTCAAGGCGCAGCGGCTTACCCAGGCCATTGCGGCGCAGCTCGGCAAAGGCGTTGCCGAAGACCAGGTAATCCAGCGCAAACTTGCTGAACTCCTGCTGACTCATCATCGGGTGCGGGATAAAGGTTGAGGCCAGAATGTTGCGCTTCACGTAAATCGGTGAGCTGTGATGCACGGCTGAGCGCAGGCTCTTAGCCAGCCCGCTAAAGCTGACCGGCGGCTCAAACCAGCGCCCGTTACCGATGCATTCGGCGTAATCCAGAATGTCGCGCTTATCCATGACCGGCGTCGGATCGCCAAAGGTAAACGCCTCGGCGTGCTGCTGCGGTGCGGTTGCCTGTACCGGCTGCGCGGTGGCGGTGTGAGCCTTGCGGCCTCTGCGTTTGCTCATCAGTAAAATTCCAGAATTGAGGGATTAGCGCCGCCGCTGGCTGCGGTAAGCGGTTCGTTTAACAGTGCGTGCATGATGGCCCAGGCGACGTCGGCGTGGCTGGCCTCTTCGCTGCGGCTCGCCTCATAGGTTGAGCGGTTGCCGCTGGCCGTCATGGTTTTACGGATTGCCATAAACGACTGTGTGATGTCCGTCGCCCCGGCGTCATACTCAAGCCGCCCGCTGCTGATGGTGTCTTTCGCCTTCAGCACCATTGCAGTTTTCACTTCCGGCGAGTATTTGATCTCGCGCGCGGCCGGATAAAACTGGCGTACCAGCTGGAAAACACCCTGGCCGATGCCGGTGGCATCCACGCCGATATACTCCACGGTGTATTTTTTCGTTAAGTCCTCGATAGATTTTGCCTGCGCGGCAAAGTCCATGCCCCGCCACTGGTGACGCTCCAGCACGCGGAATTTACCGCCCGCAACGAGCGGCGGCGCGATAACCGCACAGCCTGCGCTGTCGCCGGTATGCGACGGGTCATAGCCAATCCAGACCGGCCGGTATGCAAACGGGCGCGGCAGATAGGGGTTAAAGTCCTCCCACTCTTCCAGGCTGTCGATCATGCAGCTCTGCAGCTCGGCGAACGGGAACACGCTCGCCTCATCATCGACAAACTCACACATCAGCAGGTTCTGATATTCCGCCGGGCTGTATTCAAGCTGCAGCTGGTCAATGTCGAACAGGTTGCAGCCGCCGCTCAGCGCATCCTCAACCGTGACAATCTGCCGCCACTGCCCGTCACCGCACAGCGCGCCCTTCGCCAGGTGTGAATGCGACAGGTCTATCTCGATGCGATCATCTTTGCTGCGACGCCCTTTGTTAAACAGCTCGCCTGACCAGAACGGATAAGCGCTGTGCGACAGGGCCGACGGCGTGGAAAAATACGTCGTGCGCCACTTCTTGTGCAGCGACATGCCGCTGGCAACTTTGCGCAGCTCCTGGAATTTCGGGATCCAGAAATATTCGTCCAGATAGAGGTTGCCGGTGTAGCTCTGCGCGGTTCGCACGTTGGTGCCGAGGAATATCAGGCGCGCGCCGTTCGGCAGCACAATCGGATCGCCTTTCAGGTCAACGTCAGCCTGGCGGGCAAAGTCGATGATATAGTTTTTAAAGACGTGCGCCTGCGCCTTACTGGCTGAAAGAAATATCTGGTTGCGGCCGGTGGTCAGCGCATCAATCAGCGCCTCGCGGGCAAAGTAGAACGTTGCGCCAATCTGGCGCGACTTCAGAATATTACGGATGCGGTGAGTCAGCCCGGCGCGGTGCCAGTTGAGCTGATACTCAAAGCAGTTATCCATAAACACGCCGGTCAGCTTGTCGATCTGCTCGTCGCTGAACTCGTTTTTAACGACCGGCTGGCGCTCGCCTTTATTACGGTTGCGCACGTTCGGGTTTAAGTCGGCCTCGTTGCCGCTGCTGCGGTAGCGCTCAACGCGGGCAAGGCGCTCAATCTGACGGCCGAGCGCGTCTATCTCTTTGTAATCACCATTCCCCTTTACCTCTTTCATGATGAGCTGGATCAGCCGGGCTTCCATGCTGGATTCAACACGACTTATGGGCGCAACGTCGTCCCACGCGTCGCGCAGTTTCCAGCTCTGCACGGTTGGCGTTTTCTGTCCGAGCGTCTCCGCAATCTGGCGCACGGAATAACCCTGCCAGTAAAGCAGCGCGGCCTGACGGCGCGGATCGCTGATGATGGTTGTCGGTGTCATGTTCATACCGGCAAGGCTACCGGTGCCGAAAATGGCGCGCCTGCTGTCCCTGTTTGCTGATGCATCAGCGGGCTGGCATTCGTTGAGGGATTGTGTGGCGACGGGGAAACTGGCCCCGAACCGACCCAACACCTGACCGGAGCCTGATTAATGGCAGCAATCAAATCAAAGCGTTTTCGTATCGCAGTTGAAGGCGCAACCACCGACGGCCGTGTCATTTCCCGCGACTGGATTTCGCAGATGGCGAAAAACTACAACCCGGAAATGTACGGCGCACGCATCAACATGGAACACATCCGGGGCTATGCCGCTGACAGCACGTTCCGCCGCTTTGGTGACGTGACCGCCGTCGAGGCTGAAGAAATCGGCGACGGCCCGCTCAAGGGCAAGCTGGCGCTGTTTGGCTGGATTGACCCGACGCCCGAGCTGGTTGAGCTGACAAAAGCGCGCCAGAAAATCTACACCTCCATTGAAGTTAATCCGGAGTTTGCCGACACGGGCGAGGCGTATCTGGTCGGCCTGGCTGTCACCGACGACCCGGCAAGCCTGGGCACGGAAATCCTGAGCTTCAGCGCCACGGCCAAAGTTAATCCGCTGGCGTCCCGCAAGCTGGATAAGGACAACCTCTTTACCGCCGCCGAAGAAACCGTCATCGAGTTTGAAGAAGTGGCGGAGCCTTCACCGTCCCTGCTGGCACGCATCTCGGCGATGTTCTCTGCCAGAAAGAAAACCGATGGTGAGCGGTTCGCGGACGTCAGCGCGGCGGTAACGGCCGTTGCTGAGCAGGTGCAGCTGAACGCGGAGAGCCAGACGCATGAGCTGTCGGCACTGGAGCAATCCGTCACCGCACGTATGGAGGCCATCGAGCAGCAGGCCGGGGAAGACCGCGCCGCTTTTGCTGCGCTGCAGGGCCAGCTTTCGCAGACCGACGGCAGCTTTAACCGCCGCCCGGCGGCAACCGGCAGCGATCCGAAGTCCGGCGCGCAGACCGACTGCTAATCAGGCGTTGCCTGAACGTTAAAACCCAACACAGAGATAAACAGGAACGCCAATGCGCAAGAATACCCGCTTTAAGTTTAACCAGTTCATGATCCGACTCGCCGAGCTGAACGGCGTCGAAACCGACGACATGAACAAGAAATTTACCGTTGAGCCGTCGGTTACGCAGACCCTGATGAACCGCGTGCAGGAGTCATCCGACTTCCTGACCCGCATCAACATCGTGCCGGTGTCCGAAATGAAGGGCGAGAAAATCGGGATCGGCGTGTCCGGCTCGATTGCCAGCGTGACCGACACGGCAGGTGGCGACGAGCGCGAAACCGCTGACTTTGCCGCGCTGGATAAGCAGGGCTATGAGTGTGTGCAGGTCAACTACGACTTTCATATCCGCTATAACACGCTCGACCTGTGGGCGCGTTATGAAGACTTTCAGGCCCGCCTGCGTGATGCCATCGTGAAGCGTCAGGCGCTTGACCGCATCATGATTGGCTTCAACGGCGTGACCCGAGCCAAAACCTCGAACCGTGCCAAAAACCCGATGCTGCAGGATGTGGCCGTCGGCTGGCTGCAGAAGTACCGCAACGATGCACCGGCGCGCGTGATGAGCAAAATCACCGAGGAAGACGGCACCGTCGTCTCTGAAAAAATCCGCGTCGGCAAAAACGGCGACTATGCCAGCCTCGATGCGCTGGTGATGGATGCCACCAACACCCTGATCGAGCCGTGGTATCAGGAAGACCCGGAGCTGGTTGTTATCGTGGGCCGTCAGCTGCTGGCTGATAAATACTTCCCGATCGTCAACCAGTCGCAGGCCAACACCGAGCAGCTGGCCGCTGACGTGATTATCAGTCAGAAACGCATCGGCGGTCTGCCAGCGGTGCGCGTGCCGTACTTCCCGGCCGACGCGATGTTTATCACCCGCACCGATAACCTGTCGATTTACTTCCAGGAAGGCACGCACCGCCGCCTGATTGACGAAGTGCCGAAGCGCGACCGCATCGAAAACTATGAGTCCATTAACGAGGACTACGTGATTGAGGATTACGCGGCCGGTTGCCTGGTTGAAAACATCGAAGTCGGCGTGTTCGCTGCACCTGCAGCCACAACGCAGGAAGCAGCGGCAGAAAGCGGCGCTGCTGACCCCGAAAAAACGGAGGCGTAACGCATGTTAAGCCCTGCCCGACGTCACCGCATGCGCCAGCAGGCTATCGAAGCCTCGCAGAACGCCGACAACCCGCTGCGCCACGCCAGCGGCTATGAGCAGATGCTCATCAGGCTCAACGACGACAAGCGCCGCCTGAAGAAAGTGCACTCTAACGAGCGCAAGGCGGAAATGAAGCGTCAGCTGCTGCCTGAGTACCTGCCGTGGGTGTCCGGCGTGCTGGAGAAAGGCAAAGGTGCACAGGATGCCGTGCTGATGACCGTCATGATCTGGCGGCTCGATGCGGGCGACGTGCCCGGCGCGCTGGAGATTGCCCGGTACGCGCTGACGCATGGCCTTGTGTCGCCTGACGGCTTTAAGCGCGCCAGCCTGCCTTATCTGCTGGCCGAGGAAGTCGCCAGCGCGGCAACGCGCGCCTGGACGGCAAAAGAGCAAGTCGATGTTGACCCGCTGCTGGCAACCATTGCGATGACGGAATCTGAAGACATGCCCGATCAGGTGCGCGCCAAGCTGCACAAGATAACCGGGTATGTGCTTCGCGATGCGGGCAGGGCTTCGGAGGCGATGACCCACCTTGTAAGGGCGCATCAGCTGCACGACGGCTGCGGCGTCAAAAAAGACATTGAGCGGCTGGGAACGGCGATGAAAAAACAGGCCATCGCCAGCCGCTGACCGAACGCGACCCCGCGCACGGGCGGCAGGACGGCAACGCACTTTCAGTGTCTGCGCCGTCCTCCACCGCCCACCTATTTCAAAGGCCGATTATGAATAACACGGTTGTTATCCCCGCCCCGCGACCGGCAGACGCTGCCGAGCCGCCGGTAAAGAATACGTTTTTCTGGCCTGACGTTGACCTGCTGCAGCTGCGCGATTCGCTGCGCTATGAGGGAACGGTCACGGCGGTGCGCCTGCGCCTTGCCGTGAAAACGGCGATTTCAGAAGTAAACGCCGAGCTGTACGACTGGCGCGCCGCGCAGATTGCGGCGGGCTTTAAGGTGCTGGCCGAGGTGCCTGCGGAATCACTGGACGGCGAGAGCGAAAAGGTCACTGCGTACCTTGCCGCCGTCAGCGCGCTGACCGCCGCCACCATCGTTGAGCGTTATCGCGGCTATGACGCCAGCGGCACGAAAAAGGTGGGAGAAATCGAGGCGAGCGCCGACGAGTACTGGCGCGATGCGCGATTCAGTATCAGCCGCATCGCCGGTAAGCCTGGCTGCATTGTGGATCTGCTCTGATGAACATTTACGCGCAGCAGGGCGATACCGTTGATGAAATCTGTCAGCGCTATTACGAGCGTACCGGTCAGGCCGTCGAGCTGGTTTACGCGGCTAATCCGGGCCTTGCCGAAAGTGGGCCGGTGCTGCCGCACGGATGCGAGGTGACGCTGCCTGATCTGCCGGAATCTTCAGCAGGTGAAACCGTCAACCTGTGGGACTAAAAATGGAAAAAATCAGCTCTGTGATCAACTACCTGATAGGCCTCATCCTGATGTGGTTCGGCCGTCATACGCCGCAGGATATCGCCTTTATGGTCGGTTCCGGCGTGGCCGTTATCACGCTCATTACTAACGTGGCAACGTTCTTTATCAACTGGCATTACCGCCGTAAAACCTACGAGCTGCAGCGCCTGCGGGGGGTGAGCCTTGAGCCAGACCGTTAAACGCTGCGCCGTGGTGGCCGTGCTGGCGATTGCCGCGCTGCTGCCACAGTTCAAAACCCTGAAAACGTCCGAGGCCGGGCTTGCGCTCATCGCCAACGCCGAGGGGTGCCGCACCTCGCCCTATCAGTGCAGTGCCGGAGTCTGGACGAACGGTATCGGTCACACAGAGGGCGTGACGCCGCAAAGCCAGGTCAGCGAGCGGCAGGCGGCGGTTAATCTGGTGTATGACGTGATGCGCGTCGAGCGCGGGATCGATACCTGTATGTCGGATGAGATGCCACAGCCGGTCTATGACACGGCCGTTTCATTCGCCTTTAACGTCGGCGTGCGCGCGGCTTGCAGCTCGACCTTCGCCCGTTACATCAGGCTGCAGCACTGGCTTGCTGCCTGTAACGAGCTGCGGCGCTGGGTGTTCGTTAAGGGCGTGAAAAATCGCGGTCTGGAAAACCGCCGCGCTGCGGAAACAGCCTACTGCCTGCGGGGTGTGTCATGACGCGACTGATTGCCGCTCTGCTGGCCGTCGCCCTGCTGGCGCTGGGCGTAACCGGCTGGCAGTGGAAAGTCGCGAAGGACGATCTGACCAGCGCACAGCGCATTATCGGTACGCTGTCGGCCGGTATCGAAAGCCGGGATAAAGCGATAGCCCGGCTGGACGCCGATGCGAGGGCCAGCCAGAAGCGCGAGGCCGAGCTGCGGCTGATGCAGGGGCGCGCCAGCACAGCCGCGCTAAACCGTGAAATGACCATACAGAGAGAAACCGATGCAAATCCGATACTGCGTGACTGGTCTGCTGCTGCTCTGCCTGACGATGTTATCCGGCTGCACGCCCGCCCGGCCTTCGCCAGCCCCAGAGATTATCTGGATTGGGTGTCCGCGCGTGACAAGCTGCCCGGTGCCGGGAAACAGCCTTAAAACGGCGGGCGATCTGGCGGCGGACAATCGGCAGCTTGAAGCTGCACTCGCCGCCTGCGGGCTGCAGGTCGAAATCATCAAGGACTGCCAGGAGCAACACGATGCTGAAACCACAACAGCTGCGCCAGACACTGACCGACAGCGTGCCGGAGCTGCAGCGAAACCCTGACGCGCTGAACGTGTTTATCGACAGCGGGCGCATCGTCTCGACGCTTGCCAGCTCGCTGTCGTTTGAATACCAGTACCGGCTTAACATGGTCATTACCGACTACGCCGGTAACATCGACCTGCTGATCGTGCCGCTGCTGGCATGGCTTCGGACGAATGAACCCGACATCATGGCAAGCGAGGAAAAGCGCCGGACGGGCTTTACCTTTGAAGCGGATGTTATCAGCGACACGGCCAGCGATATCAGCATTGAGCTGCAGCTGAGCGAGCGCGTGATCGTGAAGCAGGCCGATGACGGGCTGCACGTGACCCACGTCGGCGAGAACCCGCTGCCGGAGAATGACGCCCGGCCGGTGCAGCTTTACATTAAGGGCGAGCTGGTCAGCGAGTGGCAGACATGAGCGAGCTGCAGCTGGTAAATGACCGGCTGGAGGCGCTTATCAGCAGCCTGTCAGCCCCGGCGCGTAAAGAGATGGCGCGCAGCATTGGCCGCAAGCTGCGCGCGAGTCAGCAGCAGAATATCAAACGCCAGCAGGCACCCGACGGCACGCCGTTTAAAGCCCGAAAAACGCAGCCGGTGCGCAGCAAAAAGGGCCGGATAAAGCGAGAGATGTTTGCAAAGCTGCGCACGGCTAAATACCTGAAGACGCAGGCCAGCCCGAATGAAGCCGTTATCGAGTTTGCGGGCAACGTGCAGCGCATGGCCCGCGTGCATCATTACGGGCTGCGCGACCGGCCATCGCGCAAAGGTAAAGAGGTGCAGTATGAGGCCCGGCCTTTATTGGGCATTAGTGAGGGTGACTTGCTCATAGTTACCAAGTTGATCATTGAATATTTTGATCGCTAGATTCAATAGATTTTGGGAAATCTTCAAAATATTCAGCAGGCATTTCCTTCACTGCTTCACCCAAGGTTTCCGTTATATAATTTCTTAGTCCATCTATACCGCGCATCTCAAATGCCATGACTTGTGGGAGATAGATGGCAATCACTTCCAAAGGTCTGCTCGTGACAAAAGATTCACTAAATTTTTTCATTATCCATATTGATCTATTTATTAATGGGGTTTTATATTTTTTGAATGCTGACTCCAGCTGTCTCGTTGAATTGATATCCATTTTATTTAAGTATTCTATTGCTGGCCCTGTGTAGTCAGCCTCAGGATTAAAATGGACGTCACAGTGTTTTTTTATATCATCAATTATTTCTTGAACGATCTTTGATTTTTTAAGGAATTCACGTAAAGTTACCTTGTCAATTTTAAAATCTTCACTTTTGCTTGACCAGATGTTTTGGCTTACCTTTGATTGATACTCGTTTAGAGAAGTCTTTATAGCTAAAAACTCTTGGTCGGCAAGTTCAAGCAGGCCTGCTAATCTTGAAAATTGTCTTTTGATAACCTTAGGGACTTCGACTGAACTTTTGTATCCAATATCATGCTCAATTTCTGCCCATGTATGCTGTAATATAGAACGGATTTGTATTTCCGCTTTCAGTCCTGCATACGATTTATATTCAAAAAACCCCAATCTATCTTGTGTTAATGAAATAACATAATGCAAAGAAAGATAACCAAACTTTTCCGGTTCTAGTGATGCCCTTTTATCAATTGTGTTTTTCTTGTCAACAAAGAACTCCCTCTCTATCAGTGCGGCAACTTCATCGACTTCGTCTGCGAAATGAGTGATTATACGTAAGCCTACAATATCAGTTATTTCATTTATACTCGTATATTTATCTTTGCTGCTTACCTTTTTTTCTAAGCTTTCTTTCTCTTTAACCCTGCAAGTTACAGAGTGAATTTTGATGCCTTCAGCGAGCATCAAGTTATCTATCAAGGCAGCAAGCGTTTTGGAAAATGCATCATACGTAGCTTTGTTTTTTTCATAGGCTATCAAAATTTCGTTCATTTAAAGTCTCCTTTTTTTCATTATAAGCACAAAGCTTGCTTAGCTATCAACGAGCAAACAATGCCGTCTATGAAAAAATTTTCCTATCAAGATAATGCTTCCATGAACGAACAACTCGCAGAAATTCAGCGCCTGCTGCGCAACCTGATCCGCATCGGAACCGTGTCGGCCGTCAACCTTGACGGCGGGCTGTGCCGTGTCGATACGGGAAAAAATACTACCGGCTGGCTGCACTGGCTGAGCGCCCGCGCGGGTAAAACCCGTTCGTGGAATGCGCCGTCAGTGGGTGAGCAGGTTCTTATTCTGTGCCTGGGCGGCGAACTCGATACCGGCTTTGTGCTGCCGGGCATTTTTTCGGATGACAACCCGGCTCCGTCTGCCTCGGCCGATGCGCTGCATTGGTCATTTCCTGACGGCGCGGTGATCGAGTACGAGCCGGAAACCGGCGCGCTGATAGCAACCGGCATACAGACGGCAACCATCAAAGCGGCGGTAAAAATCCTGTTCGACTCGCCAGAAGTGGAATGCACAGCGCTGCTCAAAACTGCGCAGCTGGAAGTCACTAAGGGAGGCACGATGAAAGGCGACGTTACACATAGCGGTGGCAAGTTGAGTTCTAACGGTGTCGTCGTGGATGACCACGATCATGGCGGCGTGCAGCGCGGCGGTAGCAGAACGGATGGCCCACAATGACAACCGCAAAATATATTGGCATGAACCGGGAAACAGGCGGCACGCTGACCGACCTCGATCATATCCGGCAGTCGATTAGCGACATTTTTCTGACCCCGATCGGCTCCAGGGTGATGCGCCGCCAGTATGGTTCGCTTTTATCCGCCCTGATTGACCAGCCGCAAAACGAGGCGCTGCGTCTGCAGATTATGTCGGCCTGCTATATGGCCCTACTGAAATGGGAGCCGCGCGTAAAGCTTACCGCCATCAGCTTTGAGTCGGATATCAACGGCGCAATGGTGGTTGAGTTGTCCGGCAACCGCAACGACAGCGCGCAACCTTTTTCCTTAACCGTTCCTGTGAGCTGAGACTATGGCAACTATCGACCTGAGCCAGCTGCCCGCACCTGACGTAGTGGAGGTGCTGGATTATGAAACCCTGCTTGCCGAGCGAAAGGCGACGCTGATTTCCCTTTACCCTGCTGACCATCAGGAGGCCGTCGCCCGCACGCTGACGCTGGAGTCAGAACCCATCGTTAAACTGCTGCAGGAAAATGCTTATCGTGAGCTGATCCTGCGCCAGCGTATCAACGAGGCTGCAAAGGCGGTAATGGTGGCGTATTCACTGGACGGCGACCTTGACCAGCTTGGCGTTAACAATGGCGTAACCCGCCTGACCATTACCCCGGCCGACGATACAACCATTCCGCCAACCGCCGCCGTGATGGAAAGTGACGACGATTTCCGGCTGCGTATCGCCTCGGCGTTTGAGGGGCTTAGCGTTGCGGGGCCGACAGGCGCGTATGAATACCATGCCAGAAGCGCCGACGGCCGCGTAGCCGATGCATCAGCCATCAGCCCGTCGCCCGCCGTTGTAACCGTGACAGTGCTCGCGCGTGAGGGCAACGGCGTGGCGGGCGACGATTTGCTGGCCGTGGTTAACGCTGCGCTCAATGACGAAGACGTGCGCCCGGTTGCCGACCGGGTGAGCGTGCAGTCAGCGAAGATTATTAATTACGAAATCGAGGCCGAGCTGTACCTCTATCCGGGGCCGGAAGCTGAACCGATCCGCGCCGCTTCAGAGGCAAAGCTCGCCGCCTTTGTCAGCGCGCAGAAGCGTCTCGGCCGCGACATTCGCCTGTCTGCACTGTATGCCGCCATGCACGTTGAGGGCGTGCAGCGCGTCAACCTTATCAAGCCTTCTGCTGACGTGGTGCTCGACAAAACGCAGGCCGCTTACTGCACAGGCTACACGCTGACCGTGGGAGGCTCGGATGAGTGATCGCCTGCTGCCGACCGGCTCGTCAGCGCTTGAGGTTGCCGCCGCTGAGGCGCTGGCAAGCCCTGGTGCTATGAGCGTGCCGCTGCGCCAGTTATGGAATCCGCACACATGCCCGGTGGCGCTCCTGCCCTATCTGGCGTGGGCGTGGTCGGTTGACCGCTGGGATTCGGCCTGGCCCGAATCGACAAAGCGCGCCGTGGTTGCCGCCTCGCAGTACGTGCACCGGCACAAGGGCACGATAGGTGCTATCCGGCGCGTCGTTGAGCCGCTGGGCTATCTCATCAAAATAATCGAGTGGTGGAAAACTAATGAGACGCCAGGCACGTTCCGGCTTGACGTGGGCGTACTCGATACCGGCATTACCGAGGAAATGTATAACGAGCTGGAGCGCCTGATAGCCGATGCGAAGCCCTGCAGCCGTCACCTTATCGGCCTGTCCATCAATCTGGACGCGAACGGCGCGCTGCCGGTTGCCGTTGCCAGCTACAGCGGGGATGAGCTGACCGTTTACCCCTATACCCCTGAACTTATCAGCGTCGGCGGGCCGGGTTATTCCGGCGTGGCGGTGCATCTTATTGACCTGACGGAAGTGAGCGCATGACGACAAAATATTTTGCCCTGCTGACCAATCAGGGCGCGGCTAAGCTGGCGAACGCCGCCGCGCTCGGCACAAAAGTGAGCATCACATCATTGGGCGTCGGGGACGGTGGCGGCACGCTGCCGACGCCTGATGCGGCGCAGACTAAGCTCATCGGAGAGAAGCGCCGCGCGCAGCTTAATTCGCTGACCGTTGACGCGGCAAACAGCAGCCAGATTATCGCCGAGCAGATTATCCCCGAAAACGAGGGCGGTTTCTGGATCCGCGAAATCGGCCTGTATGATGCCGACGGCGTGCTGATTGCCGTTGCTAACTGCCCGGAAACCTATAAGCCGCTGCTGGCTGAAGGCAGCGGCAGAACGCAGACCGTGCGCATGATCCTGATTGTCAGCAGTACCGGTGATGTGGCGCTGAAGATAGACCCGGCTGTTGTGCTGGCGACCCGGCAATATGTGGATAAGGTTATGTCTGACCATATTGCCGCCGCTAATCCGCACAGACAGTATCTGCTTGCCGCTGACGGCTCGGCGCTGCCGGTTGGTATTCCTCAGCCGTGGCCGTCCGCAACCCCCCCGACAGGCTGGCTGAAGTGCAACGGCGCATCCTTCAGCGCCTCAGCCTATCCGGCACTGGCGAAAGTCTATCCGTCGCTGAAACTGCCAGACCTGCGAGGTGAGTTTATCCGCGGCTGGGACGACGGGCGCGGTGCGGACAGCGGGCGTGCACTGCTGGCCGCGCAGGGCGATGCCATTCGAAACATTACCGGTACTCAGTCGCTGGCCGTGCCCTACAACGGAAAGTCAGAGGGGCCTTTTTACAATAACGGCAAGAATTCAAATGAGGGCGTTTACCCTGACGGCACGGCTATCACAGACGGACCGCCGCTGGGTACGCAGGCCAATGGCACAACCGTGGGGGAAAAAATCTATTTTGACGCCTCACGCGTAGTACCGGTGGCAGCGGAGAACCGTCCGCGAAACGTGGCGTTTAACTACATCGTGAGGGCTGCATAATGGCTAAGGTAACACTTGATAAAAACGGGCTGGCAAAAGCAGACGGTACGCTGACAGTTTACGGATATGACGCGCTGACCGGGGAGTTTACCGGCGCGGTGCAGGAATTTCTTCCGCAGGGCGTCGGCCTGCCCGCCTGCGGCTGCCTGACCGCACCGCCTGCCGCGCAAGCGGGCATGGTGGCCGTGTATCAGGATGGCAGCTGGCTGAGCGTGCCGGACCATCGCGGCGAAACGGTTTACCCGGTTTCCGGCGGCGCGCCGTTGAAGATTACAGCTCCCGGCGACTATCCCGCAGATACCACAACGCAGGCTCCGTCGACCGCGTTTGATAAGTGGGACGGTGAAAAATGGGTAACCGACAGCGATGCACAGCAGCAGTCACTGCTTGATGCAGCGGCCAGCGAAAAATCAGCGCGCGTGAGTGAGGTCAATGGTATCACCCAGGCATGGCAGACGCAGCTGCTGCTCGGCATTATCACCGATGCAGATAAAGCCCTGCTGACGTCGTGGATGAAATACATTCAGGCGGTGCAGGCCGCAGATATCACCAAAGCGCCAGATATCAGCTGGCCGGAAAAGCCTGAGTAACTTAAAAGCCCTTCGGGGCTTTTCTTTTGTCCGCTGATCATCCAGCAAACTGCAACCGCATGCATGGCCCCGCCTGACCTGACACCCTGAGCACACCCTCAAAACGGAGTGCATCAGATGTCTGATTATCATCACGGTGTCCGCGTCGTCGAAGTTAACGACGGCACGCGCACCATTACAACCGTATCAACCGCAATCGTCGGCATGGTCTGCACCGCGCAGGATGCGGACGCGGCAACGTTCCCGCTTAATACGCCGGTACTTATCACCAACGTGCAGGCCGCTATCGGTAAGGCCGGTAAAAAAGGCACGCTCGCCGCCGCGCTGCAGGCCATTGCCGACCAGTCAAAACCCGTGTCCGTCGTCGTGCGCGTGGCTGAAGGTGCCGACGAAGCCGAAACCACGTCCAATATCATCGGCGGCACGGATGAAAACGGCCAGTACACCGGCATGAAAGCGCTGCTCGCTGCGCAGACCCAGCTCGATGTTAAGCCTCGCATTCTCGGCGTGCCGGGGCTGGATTCACTGGCGGTGGCGACAGCGTTAGCCAGCATCGCGCAGCAGCTGCGCGCCTTTGCCTATGTCTCGGCGTGGGAATGCAAAACCATTTCCGAAGCCCGCCTGTACCGTCAGAACTTCAGCCAGCGTGAAATCATGGTTATCTGGCCGGACTTTCTCACCTGGAACACCACGACCAGCAAATCCGATACCGCCTTTGCGACCGCGCGTGCGCTGGGCCTGCGTGCGAAAATTGACAACGACACCGGCTGGCATAAAACCCTGTCTAACGTCGGCGTTAACAATGTGACCGGCATTTCCGCATCGGTGTTCTGGGATCTGCAGCAGACTGGCACCGACGCCGACCTGCTCAACGAGGCCGACGTCACCACGCTGATCCGTAAGGACGGCTTCCGCTTCTGGGGCAACCGTACCTGCAGCGACGACCCGCTGTTTCAGTTTGAGAACTACACCCGCACGGCGCAGGTGCTGGCCGACACGATGGCCGAGGCGCACATGTGGGCGGTTGATAAGCCGCTGACGCCGGTTCTGGTGCGCGAGATTATCGCGGGCATCAATGCGAAATTCCGCGAGCTGGTTAACGCCGGTTATCTGCTGGGTGCGTCTGCCTGGTATGACGAAAGCGCCAACGATAAAGACACCCTGAAGGCGGGAAAACTTTTTATCGATTATGACTATACGCCGGTTCCGCCGCTGGAAGATTTAACCCTTCGCCAGCGTATCACCGACACCTATCTGGCGAACTTCGCCGCATCCGTAAACAGCTGAGGAGCCGGATAAATGGCACTGCCACGCAAACTGAAGGGCATGAACCTTTTCAATAACGCAAACAGCTATCAGGGCGTCGTGACTGCCGTCACCCTGCCGAAGCTGGCGCGCAAGCTCGACCCGTTTCGCGCAGGCGGCATGAGCGGCGCGGCCTTTATCGATAACGGTCTGGAAGATGACGCGCTTGATATTGAGTGGAGCATCGGCGGTATTGATGAGCTGGTACTCACGCAGTGGGGAGCCTCTGACATTCCCCTGCGATTTACCGGCTCTTATCAGCGCGACGATACCGGCGAGGAAATCGCGGTAGAGATTGAGGTGCGCGGTAAGCATCAGTCGTTTGATTTCGGCGAAGCCAAACAGGGTGAAGATACCGAAACCAAAATCACCTCGAAAAACACCTATTACAAGCTGACCTTTAACGGCAAAGAGCTGATCGAAATCGACACCATCAACATGGTGGAGAAGGTCAACGGCACTGACCGTCTTGAACAGCGTCGTAAAAACCTCGGCCTGGTATAAACCCTGACGCCAGCGCAAGTCGCTGGCTTTACCTGACTACAGTGAACAGAGAACAATCATGGAAAAGAAAGAAAATGTTGTTGAGTTTGAAACCCCGCTGAAGCGCGGCGAAACCGAAATCAAAAGCGTGGAGCTGGTCAAGCCGACGGCCGGAAGTCTGCGCGGCGTGCGACTGGCCGATCTGTGCCAGTCGGATGTTGACGCCCTGCTGACCGTGCTTCCCCGCATTACCGTGCCAGCGCTTACAAAGGCCGAGTGCAATGCCCTTGATCCGGTTGATCTGATTGCACTCGGCGGAAAGGTGATCGGTTTTTTGCAATCGAAGTCGGAGGAATAGACTGGCCGCGCGGCCTGACGGTTAACGACCTGATGGCCGATATTGCCACGATATTTCACTGGCAACCTTCCGAGATGTACGACATGCCGCTGGCCGAGCTGATGGACTGGCGGCATAAAGCCTTTATCCGCAGCGGAGCGACCCCGGATGAGCAATAACCTCAAGGTGCAGGTGCTGCTGAACGCGGTAGACAAAGCCTCGCGCCCCTTCAAAGCCGTGCAGACCGCCTCTAAAAATCTGTCGTCTGACATTCGCCAGACACAATCAACGATCAAGGAACTGGATGCGCAGGCCGGAAAAATTGACGGCTTTCGTAAGGCCAGCGCGCAGCTGGCCGTCACGCAGCAGAGCCTTAAGGACGCGAAGCAGGAGGCGGCAGCGCTGGCCGTGCAGTTTAAAAACACGGAGCGCCCGACGACACAGCAGGCCCGCGCGCTTGAAAAGGCCCGGCAGGCGGCGGCTGAGCTGCAGGCCAAAACCAACAGCCTGCGCCTTTCGGTGCAGCAGCAGCGCGAGGCACTTAACGCAGCGGGGATTTCCACTAAAAGCCTGAGCAGCGAGCAGCAGCGACTGAAATCCGCCTCGGCGCAGGCAACCGTCAGCCTTAGCCGTCAGAAGATGGAGCTGCAGCGGCTGAATGCGCAGCAGGAGCGGCTGAATCAGACCAGCGAGCGCTACCGGAAAGGCCAGGAGCTTTCCGCGAAAGTTCGTAACGGCGGCGCAGCCGGTGTCGGCGCAGCAACGGTCGGAGCTGTGGCCGCTTCATCCGTGCTGCGTCCTGGCTATGATTTCGACCTGGCGAACTCCACACTTCAGGCAACCCTTGGCCTCGATAAAAAGTCGCCTGAATTTCAGTCTCTGAGAACGCAGGCACGAAGCATCGGCGACAACACCGCAGCCTCAGCGAACGATGCCGCACAAGCGCAGATTGTTATAGCGAAAGCAGGTGGCAGCGTTGATGACATCAAGGCGGCAACACCGGTTACGCTGAATATGTCACTCGCTAACAATCAGACAATGGAAGATAGCGCAGAGCTGCTGATGAGCACTAAAAACGCTTTCGGCCTGGCTAATAGCCAAGTCGCTCACCTGGGCGATGTGATTTCCGCCACGCTTAACGGAACAGCTACAAAGTTTCAGGATCTTAGCGATGCAATGCCCTATGTCGCTTCGGTCGCGAAAAACGCCAAAGTAAGTGCAGAGCAAACTGCGGCGATGATTGGCGCGCTGGCAAATAATGGGACAACCGGCAGCATGGCCGGTACTGGCATTCGTGCAATGCTGCTGCGCGTACAGGCACCCACTGGCGAAGCCTTCAAGGCCATAAAAGAGCTGGGTGTTAACACGGCTGACAAAAAAGGCAACATGCGCCCGTTCTTCACCATCCTGAAGGAGATGCAGAAATCTTTTGAAAAAAACAAACTTGGTGATGCGCAGCAGGCCGAATATCTGAAAACCATATTCGGGGAGGAAGCCGCGTCTTCAGCAGTGACGCTGATGAAATCTGCATCCAGCGGTGAGCTTGACAGGCTGACTAAGAATTTCCAGAACTCTGATGGCAGCACAGAAAAGCTGGTAAAAGTGCAGCAGGACAATCTCGGCGGCGACTTCAAGGAAATGCAGTCAGGTTATGAGGCGCTGGGCACAGATATTTATGACCAGATGGACAGCAGCCTGCGCACACTTACCCAGGACACAACGAAATTTCTGCTCAATATAGATAAATGGGTACAGGCAAATCCGGCCTTGTCAGCGGGCCTTGCTAAGGCGGCAATGGCGGGACTGATTTTTGTAGGCGCGTTGGGTGCTATCGGACTGGTAGCCTGGCCGGTGATTGCGGGCGTTAATACCCTGATTGCCGGGGCGGGCTTCCTCGGCACGGCATTCAGCATCGCGGGCGGCGCTATTACGGCCGCGCTCGGCGCTATCACGCTGCCGGTTGTGGCCGTCGCGGCGGCAATCGTGGCCGGTGCGCTACTGGTGCGGAAATACTGGGAACCTATCAGCGCCTTTATCGCGGGCATGGCCGAAGGCTTCACCGCAGCGATGGGGCCGATCAGTGACTCCTTCGGTTCGCTGAAGCCGGTGTTTGAGTGGGTAGGTGGCAAGGTCAAAGAGCTGTGGGACTGGTTCGGCAAACTGCTGGAGCCGGTGAAATCCACGCAGACCGAGCTGGCTGCCGCCGGAGACATGGGTAAGAAATTTGGCAACATGCTGGCCGAGGCGCTGAAAATTCCAAGTCACGCGCTCGATCAGCTTATGGGCGGCATTGATTGGGTACTGGATAAGCTCGGCATCATCGACACGAAATCCGATGGCCTGAAAGACAAAGTGCCGTCGCCTGACCCGGTAGCAACCGGCGGTGCGGGTGCAGATACCGGCGGGCTGCAGTACAACATCGCCTATGGTGGCGCGCCTTACCGCCCGGTTTCAGCCCCGTCAGCTGGAGGCGGATTCACTGACCGCAGCCAGAATACTTATCAGTATGAAATCAACATGCACGAGGGCATGACCAAAGACGACGCAATGGCGCTGATGGCGCAGCACCAGGCAAAAGAGCAGCGAAATCGTCAGGCGCAGAACCGCAGCAAAATGGGCTGGGAGGATTAACCGATGATGATGATTTACGGCATGATGCCATTTATGCGACAGACCCTGCCTTACGGGGATATGCAGCAGAATATCGATTACCGCTGGCCCACTAACAGCCGGTTCGGGCAGCGTCCGTCGGCGCAGTTTATCGGTCCGGGCGATGAAAAAATTACGCTTTCCGGTGAGCTGCGCCCGGAAATCACGGGCGGCTCGGTGTCGCTGATGACCGTCCGCCTGATGGCCGACGAGGGGATGGC
This sequence comes from Pantoea sp. ANP04, assembly GCF_041982285.1. Classification (NCBI taxonomy): domain Bacteria; kingdom Pseudomonadati; phylum Pseudomonadota; class Gammaproteobacteria; order Enterobacterales; family Erwiniaceae; genus Pantoea; species Pantoea sp. ANP04. The sequence continues at coordinate 270,255 of NZ_JAUTYS010000005.1, forward strand.
ATGGCCGCTGATTGGCGGCAGTGGCATGATTTACGGCATGTACGTGATCGAGAGTATTTCTAACACCTTCAGCGAGTTCTACCCCAACGGAACGGCCAGCAAAATCATGTTTACCCTGAGCCTTAAGCGCGTGGATGAGTCGCTTACTGCTATGTTTGGCGATCTGAAGAAACAGGCTGACGGGCTTATCAGCGGCTCAAGCAATCTGCCAGGGCAGCTCACGTCAGCAATTGACGGCGTGAAGTCGGCGGCTGGTAGCCTGATTTCAACTGCAGGGGGGCTGCTGGGATGATCGGGATAAGCAGCCTGCCGGTGCAGGCCGGGGCGCAGCTGACGCCGGATTTCATGCTGAAGGTTAACTCTAAGGATGTCACAACCAACATCCGGGATCGCCTTATCTCGATGACACTTAATGATAATCGCGGCTTTGAAGCTGACCAGCTGGATATTGAGCTGGACGACGCCGACGGCCAGCTGGCAATGCCGGTGCGCGGCGCAGTGATAACGCTGTTTCTCGGCTGGAAGGGGCAGGCGCTTTTCGGCAAAGGTAATTTCACCGTTGATGAGGTTGAGCACCACGGCGCGCCTGACACCATGACCATTCGCGCCCGCAGCGCTGATTTCCGTGGCTCGCTCAATTCCCGCCGGGAGGTGTCCTATCACGACACTACCCTGGGGGAAGTCGTCACGCAGATAGCCGGGCGCAATAATTTAAAGCCAATGCTGGCCGATGGATTCGCCGGAATTGCCGTGGCGCACATTGACCAGACGCAGGAGACAGATGCTAAATTCCTGACGCGACTCGCCACGCTTTACGGTGCGGTTGCGGCAGTGAAGGCCGGGCGACTTCTGTTTATAAAGCCTGGTAACGGCGTCACCGCCAGCGGAAAGCCAATCCCACAGATGACTATCACGCGACAGGATGGCGACCGGCACAGCTTCAGCATTGCTGACCGGGGCGCATATACCGGCGTATCAGCGAGCTGGCTGCATACCAAAGACCCTAAACCTAAGAAAGTTAAGGTAAAGCGCAAGCCCAAAGAAAAGCACCTGCGCGCGCTGGAGCACCCGGCGGCGAAAAAGAAAAAGACGACCGCGACCAAAACACCAGAGGCCAGAGAGGGTGATTATCTGGCTGGCACGGAAGACAATATATTTACGCTGACGACCGTGTATGCGACGAAAGCGGCAGCAATGCGGGCGGCCAAAGCAAAGTGGGATAAGCTACAGCGTGGCGTCGCTGAGTTCTCGCTCACGCTCGCGATGGGGCGCGCCGACCTGTACCCGGAGACGCCGGTCAAAGTGAGCGGCTTTAAGTCGGTGATCGATGCGCAGCCGTGGCTGATTAGCAAAGTGACTCATAGCCTTTCAAGTGGAGGCTATACGACACAACTTGATTTTGAGGTATTGCTATCTGATGTTGAGTACACCGCAGAAGAGGATGACCATGCAAATGGCGAAGAGGTGTAAATAAGATGAAACTTAAATTTGCAAAATTAAGTTTGATTATTCAAAATGCAAACAGCCGCCACCGCTTCGCCACTCCAAGGATTATTGATCATGATGCACTGCCCGTTATGCAGCACCGCAGCTCACGCTAAAAGCAGCCGCTATATCTCAAAAGAAACAAAAGAGCGTTACCACCAATGCACCAACATCAATTGCAGTTGTACTTTTAAAACGCACGAGGCTCTAGCCGGGATTATCGTAAGTCCGGGGCAGGTGAACAAGGTGATGCTCCATGTACATCAAGAACAGCAGCCGTTACAGTTGCACTAAGCAAAGCCCGCGAAAGCGGGTTTTTTTATACACGCTGCCATTGAAAATTATCTGCTGCCATTTTGCTGCCATAGCAAAAATATAAAGGCCATAAATTTATTTAATATGTTGATATTTATAGATAAAATAATGAAAATTACTTTCAATATCAGTATAGCTTGTTTTAAGGCTGGAGCGCTAAGGGTCTGACAGGTAAACTCCCCTTAATCCTGTTATCTGACGTTGGTGTCGGCGTGGAACTGAAAGCAACCTCGATGGGCAAACGACTTGCCCAGCATCCTTATAATCGTGTCCGCCTGATGGCGGCGGGCGTCGAAGTCAGTGGCGATAAGCACGAGTATCTGATCCCCTTTAACCAGTTACTGGATATTGCCTGCAAGCGTGGGCTGGTATGGGGCGAACTGGAATTTTTGCTGGCCGATGAAAAAGTGGTTCGGCTGCACGGAACGGAATGGCAGGAGACGCAGCGCTTTCACCACTATCTGATGCAGGCCTGGCAGAGCTGGAGTCTGGAGATGAGCGCAGTCTGCCGTGAGGTACTCCAGTCGCTGCATGATGAAATCGAGACCTTTGGCGCGCAGGATCGTTGGCTCAACCGCCACGAACTGCAGGGGCTGAAAACAAAAATTCTCAAACAGTTCGATGCGTTGCCAATGCCTCTTATCCGCTTAAAAGAGTTTGCTGACTGCCGCGAGAACTGGGCGTTTTGTCAGCGCTGGCTGGATCAGGGTGACGCGGCCTTGCAGCAGCGAAACCGCGACTGGACGGCCGCTATGTTAAGCCGTTATCAGGCATTCTTTGCCAGCGTCGAGAGCACGCCACTGAATCAGTCGCAGTGTGAGGCGGTGGTCAACGGCGAAAATTCATTGCTGGTGCTGGCTGGCGCCGGTAGCGGTAAAACGTCAGTGCTGGTGGCCCGGGCAGGCTGGTTAATGCAGCGCAAGCTGGCCAGCGCCGATCAAATCCTGTTACTGGCATTTGGCCGCGAGGCTGCCAAAGAGATGAACGAGCGTATCCAGTCACGGCTCTCCGCGGATGACATCCAGGCGCGAACCTTCCATTCTCTGGCGCTGCATATTATTCGTGAAGGCAGTAATAAGCAGCCGGTTATCAGCAAGCTGGAGAGTGATGCGGATGCGCGTCGCGCGTTATTGATCCGGGAATGGCAGCAGCAGTGCCATGAGAAGAAAGCGATGGCAAACGGCTGGCGTCAGTGGCTGCGTGACGAACTGCAGTGGGAATTACCGGAGGGGCCTTTCTGGGAGGACGACAGGCTGGCAAAGCGGCTGGCGTCACGACTGGAGCGCTGGCTCGGCCTGATGCGCATGCACGGAGGTGCACAGGCAGCTATGATCGCGGATGTGCCGGAAGAGGTCCGGGATCTCTTCAGTAAACGCATCAAACTGATGGCACCGTTATTGAAAGCGTGGAAGAGTGCGTTGAAAGAGGAGGGCGCGGTCGACTTTTCGGGTCTGATTCATCAGGCAATAGCCGTTCTTGAAAAAGGGCGGTTTATCAGTCCGTGGAAACACATACTGGTGGATGAGTTCCAGGATATTTCACCTCAGCGTGCCGCCTTGCTCAGCGCACTCCGCCAGCAGAATAAGCGCACCGCCCTGTTTGCGGTTGGCGATGACTGGCAGGCTATCTATCGCTTCAGCGGCGCAGAGATGACGCTGACGACCGCATTCCATCACTATTTTGGTGAGGGTGATCGTTGCGTGCTCGACACCACCTACCGCTTTAACGATCGCATTGGCGATATTGCTAATCGTTTTATCCAGCAGAATCCTCAACAGCTGGCAAAACCACTGAATAGCGTCACCAAAGGCAATAAGAAATCGATTGCATTGCTGGCAGAGGATCAGCTGGACGCCCTGCTGAACAAACTCAGTGGTTATGCGAAACCGGATGAGCGTATTCTGCTGCTGGCGCGCTATCACTATCTGCGGCCAGACATACTGGATAAAGCCCGAACCCGCTGGCCGAAACTCAATCTGGACTTTATGACGATCCACGCCAGCAAAGGCCAGCAGGCGGATTATGTCATTCTGCTGGGATTACAACAGGGCAAAGAGGGGTTCCCGGCGGAAGTCCGCGAGTCAGTTATTGAACAGGGCTTACTGCCGCAGCCCGAACCTTTCCCGCATGCGGAGGAGCGCCGTCTGGCCTATGTGGCACTGACGCGAGCGCGTCAGCAGGTCTTTTTACTGTTCGATAAAGCAGCGCCGTCACCGTTTGTCGATGACTTCCGCGAGCTCGGTGTGCCAGTACTGCGTAAAGCCTGAGTTATTTCAGGCGATCGGCCAGATAGCGCTGATAATCGGGAATCATAATCTCCAGGCTTTGCGCAAACAGCGGCGACTGAATAATAAAGTCCGCTGTGGAGCGATTTGTGGCGACCGGAATATTCCAGACGGTTGCCAGACGCAGCAGCGCTTTGACATCCGGATCGTGCGGCACGGCGTTAAGCGGATCCCAGAAAAAAATCAGTGCATCAATTTTTCCTTCTGAAATCAGCGCACCCACCTGCTGATCACCACCCATCGGGCCGCTCAGCATGGCTGTCACGTTCAGGCCGGTATCACGATTAATCAGATTTCCGGTCGTCCCGGTCGCATAGAGGATGTGTTGTTCCAGCGCGGGCTGATTCTGTTTAACCCAGTCAAGCAGTGCGGCTTTGCAGTGGTCATGGGCGACCAGCGCGATATGTTTTATGGTGCCAAGGGTGCGAACAGTCTGTTCCATAGAGGCGTCCTGATAGCTCATGCGCAATGAGAGGGATCCTGAGTTTACCTCTGGCCCATTAACGCTATCAACTCGTACGTAGCATTTTGACCAGTGTCATAAATTGCTGGCGCGTCGCTTCATCGAAACGATGAAACCAGCGGTGCAGCGAGGGCAGTTCGGCCTGTGAAGTCCAGTCCAGGTCGGCGGTAAGCCTGACGGAAGAGGGGGGAGCAGAAGCGGAATTTGCAAACCGGGGCACAGAGGCGATCTGGCGGGTGCGGTTATAATTCAGCATCGCTTTTTCCATGTCGGCGGTTGTGATGGCCGGCAGGTGGTCACGCACGCTGGTAATCTCCGTGCCTTTTTCATCCACCAGCTGGAAGTTAAGGCTGCGGTCAAAATGATAACGCTCGCGTTTTGTCTCCAGCGCGGGCAGCCGAATAGTAATGGTTTTGGCTACAGCAGTGAACGTGACAATCATCGGCAGAGACTGATAGGCAATGACATTCTCTTTCAGCCCTTTGCGCTGATGCTCTACCCGGAACAGAAACTGATGCTGACCGCGATCCAGCTCCAGGCTGTCAGCTCCTTTGAGGAGCGAGCCTGAAATTTTTCGACCATCCAGCACCAGTAGCTCGATTTGCGGATCAAGCTTTAATGTGATGGCAGAACAGGACGCCGAAACGAGGAGTGTAAGTAACCCCGTTACAGCCAGCGACAGCTTCATTTCAACTCCGATAACTGATGACACGAAAGGGGATGTGTAGCAAATTCTTACATTATGGCAGTTAATTTACATTTAAACATATTTATTCGTGCGCGGGTTCAATTAATTGTGCTCAGGACTTACCCGTTAACGAGCGCACCCATCTACACTCAACGCTGGCCTGAAAGGAGAGAAACATGAACGACCAGACAATTCGTGACGTGCTGACGCGAACCCAACGTATCGCCTTAGTTGGAGCAAGTGATCGCCCCGAACGTCCCAGTTACGGTGTGATGAAGTATCTGCTTGATCAGGGCTATGACGTGATCCCGGTCAGCCCGAAACTTGCAGGGAAAACAGTGCTGGGGCAACAGGGTTATGCCAGTCTGGCGGATGTACCCGGCGGGATTGATATGGTGGATGTCTTCCGCAATTCTGAAGCCGCATGGGGTGTCGCCCAGGAGGCTATAGCCGTCGGGGCAAAGACATTATGGCTGCAACTCGGCGTGATTAATGAACAGGCGGCTGTGCTGGCTCTGGATGCAGGCATGACAGTCATTATGGATCGTTGCCCGAAGATTGAAATTCCACGTCTGGGGATTACGCGCTAAATCAGGGGTGGCGGCAGAGCGTGCCGCCACAGATTAGTGTCGCAAATGAGGTGCCTGCAATTGCTGACGTACGGATGCAGCGAGCTCATCCATTGAAGGTTGCTCAGGATGTTCAATGCTGGTTTCACCTGAAAGCTGTATCTCTGCGACATAGGTATGAACCTGATCGCCTTCCTCATCTTCCATCACCACATGATACCAGGGTGCGGTACGCATCTTTTCTTCTGCGCCAACATCTTCAATTTTAGGCTCGTCTAACGAGTACTCAGGATCGACATCAACGATAACGCCCAGTACGCCGGACAAACGATGACGAACCTGCTGACCAATACCAAATTTACTGGCAATCATAGTGACCTCCGAAAAAAAGCTCTCTTACCAATATGGGGTCAGGAGCCCATTTTTCAAGTCACATCACGCGGCAGGCAAAACCTTTCAGATAGAGGCCTTCCGGATAGCTGGCGATGACCGGATGATCCGCTGCCTGACGGAACTGTTCGATAAACTGCACTTCGCGTCCCGCATCCAGCGCGGCATCGGCAATAATCTTCTGGAACAGTTCGGTAGCCATCAGACCGGAGCAGGAGAAGGTCATCAGGACCCCGCCCGGATTCAGTAACTGAATGGCAAGCATATTAATATCTTTATAGCCGCGACAGGCACCCATTAACTGGCTTTTGTTTTCGACGAATTTGGGCGGATCCATAATGATCAGATCAAATTTCTCGCCACTGTCACGATAGCGGCGCAGCAGTTTGAACACATCATCACGCTCAAAACGGGCGCGAGAAAGATCCAGCTCGTTCAGTTCAACGTTCTGACGGGCTACGTCCAGCGCTTCCTGAGAGGTATCCACACTGATGACTTCTTTACACCCACCCATCAGCGCAGAAACAGCGAATCCGCCTGTGTAAGAGAAGCAGTTCAGTACACGTGCATCCTGTGCATAACGACGCGTAGCAAGACGACTGTCACGCTGATCAAGGTAATAGCCCGTTTTATGGCCGCCCTGGATATCAACCAGCAGCTTCATGCCATGTTCTGTGATCGGCAGCAGGGGCGGTGGCAGTTCACCGGTGACGGGGCCTTGTGTCAGCTCCAGACCTTCTTTCTTACGCACGGCCACGTCAGAACGGTCATAGATGGCGCAGCCAGGGAAACACTGCTGCAGGGCGGTGATAATCGCCGCACGCTGATATTCCGCGCCAGCCGAGAGCAGCTGCATTACTAAAAAGTTGCCAAAACGATCAATAGTGACGCCGGGCAAATTATCAGACTCACCGGCAATCAGGCGATAACTGTCCAGACCATCACGGGCCGCCAGCCATTTACGCCACTGCTGCGCCTGTTCGAAACGGCGGACAAAGAAAGCGATATCGATGGATTCATCGGCCTGCCAGCTCCAGACGCGGGCGCGAATCTGCGACTCGGGTGAATATGCGGCGCGAGCCAGCCATTTGCCGTTGCTGTCACAAACGTCAAGGGTTTCACCCCGTTGTGCTTTACCTTCCAGACGTGCAACGGCACCTGAAAAGACCCATGGATGGCGACGGAGCAGGGACTTTTCACGTCCCTTTGCGAGAATCAATCTGACTGTCATAGTTTGCTATGCTTACCTGAAAAAATGAGGCGCCATTGTCCGGTGGATAACGGGAAATTGCAACGAACAGCAGCAGGAGAGAATAATGTCAGCAGCCTGTTTTAAAGCATGGGTTCATGGCCGCGTCCAGGGCGTCGGGTTTCGTTACAGTACGCAGGCAGAAGCCAGGACGCTGGGCGTGCTGGGCTACGCGCGGAATCTGGATGACGGCAGCGTCGAGGTGCTGGCCTGGGGCGACGCGGAGAAGGTCGAAGCGCTAATCGCCTGGCTTAAAGCGGGCGGGCCCCGCAGTGCGCGCGTTGATAAGGTGCTGGTGGAACCGCACCAGCCCGCAGAGCCACCCCGCGATTTTACAACCGGTTAATCACAGACACTTTGCCGGTTTAGGCAGGCCGGCAATTTTCGTTGCCTGTTTAGCCGGCCCTTCAGGAAACAGGCGGAAGAGGTAGCGGCTGTTGCCTTTCTCTTCCCCGTATTTCTTCGCCATTGCCTTTACCAGCATCCGCACGGCGGGTGAGGTATTAAATTCCAGATAAAACGCGCGCACAAAATGGACCACTTCCCAGTGTGCTTCGGTCATGGTGAGGCCTTCCCGCTCAGCAATGTGTGCCGCCAGCGCTTCACTCCAGTCGTCGGTACTCTTCAGATAGCCTTCGGCATCGACGGCGATTTCGTTACCGTTAAAATTCACGTGATCTCCTCTCTGTAAATGACGGCGCAGTTTAGCAAACCTGGCAGGCAGTAAAAGCAAAAACCCCGCCGAAGCGGGGTTTTACAGGCCGACTGTCATTGCCGGTTAGTTGCTGCGGGCGAAACCCAGCAGGCTAAGCAGGCTGACGAAGATGTTATACAACGAAACATAGAGGCTGACCGTCGCGCGGATGTAGTTGGTTTCGCCACCATGAATGATGTTGCTGGTTTCCCACAAAATCGCACCGGCTGAAAACAGAATAAACAGGGCGCTGATAGCCAGATGCAGGGCAGGCAACTGCAGGAAGATGTTGGCGACCACCGCAACCAGCAGTACCACAAAACCTGCCATCATCATGCCACCCAGGAAGGACATATCACGACGGGTTGTCAGCACGTAGGCAGAACAGCAGAAGAACACCAGCGCCGTACCGCCCAGCGCCAGTGCGATCACGTCGCCCATGCCTGCGGTTAAGAAGGAGCTCAGAATAGGGCCCAAGCAGTATCCCAGGAAGCCGGTAAACGCAAACGCGGCAAGAATACCCATCGGGCTGTTAGCCAGGCGGTAGGTTAAAAACATCAAACCATAGAAGCCGACCAGCATCAGGATCAGGCCCGGCGCAGGCAAGGCAAGCAGGGTGCTGGCGGTAGCTGTAACCGCCGAAAAGGCCAGAGTCAGCCCAAGCAGAAAATAGGTATTGCGCAGAACTCTGTGCGTTGAAAGCAGTGACGACTGCGATGAGGTGACAATTCTTTCCATGTTGCGCTCCTTTAAGCAGAACACTAATAAGCAGATCGTTAAATATGTGCCGAGAATACGCAGCCCATTAAAGAGGGAAAAGGCGTTTTACCCTTCTTTACGCGCTAATCTGCTAATTGTTTGAGCAGAGTGGCGATTTTGACACCAAAAAATCACAATCTGGCTGTTTTTCAGGCGAATAAACAGATAGATGCTTTACATCCCTAAACGGGGTGTTTATAGTGCGCGTCATTGCGGAGGGGTGGCCGAGCGGCTTAAGGCAGCGGTCTTGAAAACCGCCGATGGGAAACCATCCGAGAGTTCGAATCTCTCCTCCTCCGCCACTTTATCTGCCACGGGCAATAAAGCGGTAAAAATCAATAGTTTTGCCGATGCAGTACAGTTTCAAAACGGAGGGGTGGCCGAGCGGCTTAAGGCAGCGGTCTTGAAAACCGCCGATGGGAAACCATCCGAGAGTTCGAATCTCT